>JAKEFB010000200.1 GCA_022616275.1 Chloroflexota bacterium | reverse complement strand
GGCGAAACGATGTCTTGATGGTTCGGTTGTTAAGGTGCGAAACGATGTCTTGATGGTTTCGCTGTTAATCGCGAAACGATGTCTTGATGGATGACAATTAGGTAATAGGGTAATCAGGTCTCGCTTCGCTTTTTGCCTTTGCCGAGGGCGATGGAGCGCTGGTAGGCGGCCCAAATGCCACGAGAGATGACGGTGCGCAGGCCGCCTTTTTCCATGTGGTAGAGGGCTTCGGCCGTGGTCCCGCCGGGAGAGGTAACCTGGTTGCGCAACTCGGCGACGTGCCGGCCGGAGTGGGCGGCGTACTCCACCGAGCCGCGCATGGTCTGGAAGACCAGTTGGGTGGCGACGCGGCGGGAAAAGCCCATGTGAACCCCGGCGTCAATCATGGCTTCCATGAGAAGGAAGACGTAGGCCGGGCCGGTGCCGCTGAGGGCGGTAGCCATGTCCAGGTACTCCTCGTCGTCCATGTACAGCTCTTCGCCCAACGAACCGAGAATAGTCTGGGCCTGTTGGTGCTGAGCCTTGGTGACCTCAGGTGTGTCGGTCCAGACGGTCATGCCCTGGCCGATCTGGGCGGGGGTGTTGGGCATGGCCCGAACGATGGCGGCATGAGCCAGGCCATTGGCAATGCGTTCGATGGGGGTACCGGCCAGGATGGAGAGAACGAGGTCCTGGCGGCGCAGGTGGCCACGAACTTCGGGCATGATTTCTTTGAGCACTTGGGGCTTGACGGAGAGGACGACTATCTGCCCTTCCTCGGCCGCCTCGGTGTTGTTGCAGGTTACCCGGATGGTGTGCCGTTCTTGCAGGTGCTGGCCGCGTTCCGGCCGGGGGCCGGCGGCGACAATTTGTTCCGGCTTGACGATACTCTGGGCCAGCAGCCCACGAATCATGGCTTCGGCCATTGTGCCGCTGCCAATAAAGGCGATGGTCTTATCGGTAAACATATGTTTCTTTTTGCAGGGTTACTCTGGCCAGGCGGGCCATGTTGACCTCGACGCCGAGGCCGGGGGCGGTGGGGACGGAGATGGTGCTGTCTTCGGGGTTGAGACTGAAGTGGGTGGCAATGTCCTCGGCATAGTAGCGGGCGGTGGCGGAAATGTCGCCGGGCAGGGTGAAGCCGGGCAGGGAGGCCAAGGCCAATTGGGCGGCCCGGCCGACCCCGGTCTCTAGCATGCCGCCGCACCAGACAGGAATACCCTGGGAGCGGCAGAGGTCGTGGACTTTGCGCGCTTCGGTCCAGCCGCCAACCCGGCCGGGTTTGATATTGATAATGTCGCAGGCGCCGATGGCCAGGGCGTAGCGGGCATGGTCGGCGGAGTGGATGCTTTCGTCCAGGCAGAGCGGGGTGTGGATGAGCGGCCGGAGGCGGCTGTGGTCGTAAATGTCTTCGTAGTCCAGGGGTTGCTCAATCATGAGCAGGTCGAGGCCGTCCATAGCCTGGAAGATGATGGCGTCCTCCAGGCGATAGGCAGAGTTGGCGTCGAGCATAATCAAGGTGTCGGGGAAGGCGGCGCGGGCGGCGCGGGCCAGGTCTACGTCGTGGCCGGGGCGGATCTTGAGCTTGATCCGGCCGTAGCCTTCGTCCAGGTGGTGGTGGATGACGGCCAGGGTCTGGTCAATGGTGGGCTGGATGCCAATGCTAACGCCGACCTTCACCCGGCGGCGGGGGCCTTCCGGGTAGGGTTGGGCCAGCTTGCGGGCCAGGGAGAGGCCGTCACGTTGGGCGGTAATATCCCAGGCGGCCTGATCGAGGGCGGCCTTGGCCAGGGGGTGGCCGCGCACGAATTTCAGCCAGCCGGCTATTTCTTCAGGTTCTTGCAGCTCCCGGCCGAGGACGGCCGGGATGAGGAAATCGCTCAAGATGTGCCAGGCGGTGCCGACGGTCTCGTAGCTGTAGCCGGGTGCACTGTTGGCGACGCACTCGCCCCAGCCGGTTAGCCCTTCGCTGTGCAGGGCGAGGATGAGGCAATGGCGCTCCTCTTGCCGGCCGAAGCTGGTGACGAAGGGGCTGACGAGGGGTTGGCTGATGTGGTAGAGGTCAAGGCGTTCGATTTTCATAGCAGGTATCAAGTGTCACGTGTCAGGTGTCAAGTGTCAAGTGGCGGGGGGAGTGTTTGAGTTCATTGGTGTTTATCTGTGCGTATCGGTGGTACGGGTGAGGAGGTAGAAGCTGCGGTGGGGGCCACCGGGTTCGTGGTGGCGGACGAAGCCGGTGACCAGATAGTCGCGGGAGAAATAATGCTCGAAAAGCCGGCGGGTGTGGCTGCGCCAGGCGCGGGCCAGGGCCATATCTTGTTGCTTGAGGGCCTGGAAGTCGGCCGGAATTTCGACCAGGAGGGCGCCGGCCGGACTATCCAGGAATTCTTCGGGTGGGATGGGAAGGCCGGCGTGGCGGCCGGCCTCGTTGACCAGGACTGCCCCGCCAGCCAGCAGAGAGGCCAGGGTTAATGAAGGTGTCAGGGCACTGACGCGGGCCCGGACGCGGTCGCTGGCAATCCACCAGTCTACGTGGAAACGGTCGGTGGTCAGGCCGGCGTTGATGCCGCTCATGTCGCCGTGGAAATGGCGAATATAGCGCTGGCAGGTGACGCCGAGTTTGTTGACGTTGAAGTGGGCGTTGCGACTTTCCAGAGGGTCGTAGGTCCAGGTGATTAGCTCCAGGCCCAGGCGCAGGGCAACCTCGCGTTGGGCCAGCTTGAGCTGGTGGCCGACGCCGCTGACCTGGTATTCGGGCAGGACGCCGGTGATGGCCGAATACATTTGTAACTGATCGGCGGCCGGGCCGGGCCTGGTTCCCAGGACGCCGAAGGCAAAGCCGACGATCTTTTCCCCGTCGTAAGCGCCCAGCAGGCAGGCGCCATTGTGTTCCAGGGCGTGCAGTAGCCGGCTGGGGATAATCTCGATGTCGTCCATGCGCCAGGCCAAACGCTGGACTTCCTCGATCTGCTCGCAGTCGGTCACGTTGCTGACCGGACGGATTTCAATGGCGCTCATAGGGTTGAATTTTACCAGGGGTTTAGGGGTTCGTGTACCAGTTCACCACCTGCATGCCCCAGATGATCATGACCATGCCGCCGACGGCCAGGAAGGGTCCGTAAGCAAAGTGGGTGCGCCGGGAGATGCGGCCGCTGGCCAGGGCAAACAGACCCCACAGCCCGCCGAGGAGGATGCCCAGGACGAGGGCAAAGATAATACGGTGGAAGCCCAGCATAGCCCCCAGGGTCATGGCCAGAGTCACGTCGCCAAAACCCAGGGCGCCCGACCCAAAGAGTTTCTGGCCAATGAGAAAAGCCAGGTAAAAAAAGACCAGGCCGAAGGCGGCGCCGACCAGGGCGGAGAGCAGGCTGTTGTCGCTGACAATCAGGCTGGCAGCCAGGGCGACGGCCGTGGTGGGCAAGGTGACGACGTGCAGGATGAGCCGGTGCTCCAGGTCAATGACGATGATCAGGATCAGGATGGCCATGTAAAAAGCGCCCACGATCAGGTCTACGCCGGGCTTGATGAACAAGGGCAGCAGGGCGAAGAGGGCAGCGGTACCAATTTCCACCAGCAGGGTGCGGGGGCGGGCGGGCAGGCCGCAGTTGGGGCAGGCGCCGCCGCGCAGCCGCCGGCCGGTGGCCAGCCAGCCGGCCGGGCCGTAGACGTACTGGCACTGCGGGCAATGGGGTAGCCGCGGCCGGACGCGGGCCGGCAAATCATCGGCCAGGACGTTGATGAGAGCGCCAACCAGGAGACCAACCAGGGCAAGGAGAACGCTTAGCATGAAGGCGAATTATACCTGACAAGTGGCAAGGTGACAGAGGTAGGGTAGTGGTAGGAAGCCAGCCAATTGCTTACAATAACGCCAATAGAGAGAGCAGGCAAGATGGAAGTAGTTTGGCAAAAAGGCCAACTGGCGGGACAACACAAAATGCTGCTGCACCAGTTGACGGTGAAATTTGGCCTGCTGCCAGAAGAAGTAGTGGTCCGCCTGGAGGCTGTCACAGATGAAGAGGTTTTAAAAAGCCTGAGTGAGCAAGTGCTGACGGCCAATTCCCTGGGAGACATTACTTTGCCTGATAGCCAAGTGGATGAACAGTAAGGCCGAGATTGACCGCGACCTGCTGAGCGTGGTGACGGGGGCGCTGCTGTTGAGCCTGGCGCTGGCGCGCTTTGTGGATACGCCGGTCCGGTCGCTGGCGACGACGGTTTTTGGCTCACAAGTAGGGCTGACGCTGTCGGCGACGACGTTGATGTTATTGATCACGGCCGGGATGGCGGTGGCCGGGATGGAGTCGTTGGTAAGGACTCACCCGCTGGTCCGCCAGGGCCAGGCCGGGCACACCATCATATTCTGGATCGCGCCGGCGCTGCTGGCGCTGGCGCTGGCCGGCTGGCTGGAGCGGATCGAGGTGTTGGGGCTATGGACGGCAGCGTTGCTGGCCGGGGCGGTGCTCATCCCCCTGGCGCTGGCAGCCGAATACGCGGCCGTAGACCCAAAACGGCGAGGGGAGGGCTGGCAGCCGTGGGCTCATACCATCCTCATTCACCTGATCGTGGTTGGCCTGTTGGCGCTTATTTACGATTTGCGGGCGCGCAGCCTGCTCAGCGGGCCGGCCGTGTTCCTGGTGACAACCCTGCTAGCCGCCCGGCTGCTCTGGCCGGCAACCGGCCGGCTAGGGGCTTCTTTTCTTTATGGGGGCGTGGTGGGCTTGGCGCTGGGAGAAATGATCTGGATGCTCAACTATTGGCGGCTCTCAACGTTGCGCGGTGGGTTGTTGCTGTTGTTGTTCTTTTACGTTACGGCCGGCCTGCTCCAGCAGTACCTCACGGGCCGTTTCGGCCGGCAGGTGGTCCTGGAATACCTGGGGATAACGGCTCTCTCGTTACTGGTAATCGCGCTAGGAGTACAGTGAGGACTGAGGACTGAGTGCTGAGGACTGAGTGGGCAACTGATAAGTTGTTGCGGTCTTCAGTCCTCAGCATTCAACGCTGTTTTTATAGAAGAGCTATTACTTGAGTTTAGAGTTCATCCGGACTGAACCAGAAAAAGCACCTTAACAAAAAGAGAAACTGCTGGTAAAAGGAGGGGTATGAATCAGCAACCCCTTCTCCAACAGTTTCGTGATGCAGTGTACCAAAGAATGGCCAAACGGGCCGATGCGACGATGGACTTGATAGACGCCTTGACGGTAGCCGGTCATGTGGAGTCGCCGGTGGCCTTAAGTGAAGAGGGGCCGTTTCGCCGGCAATTCAGTAGCGTGTATGACGCCCTGGAAAACGGGGAGGTCGAGGCAGCGGCTTTGGGCGACCTATTCTACGCGTGGCAACCGGCGGACAGCGAGACCATCGCCGGCTATGAAGTATACGCGGTTGACGTGACGCCTAACGAGCGGCCGGAAGCCGAGACGCTGCCAGAGCGGCTACTACTCAAAAGCGACAAGAACGAGCCGACGCGGGTCGGCTGGAAGTTTTCCTGGCTGGTGCGACTGGTCAAAGCAGGGACATCCTGGGTCGCCCCGTGGGACGTGCGACGGGTGAGAAGCGAGCTGAGCGATAACCAGACCGCCACCGAGCAGGTGCAAGCCCTGGATGGCTGTAGCCGGCGACAGAAGGTGGTGGTAGCCGACAGTTTGTATGGCAACCACGTCTTTCTGGCCATCTTTCTGCTGGTGACGACCGTCTATGCCCTGGTCCGCTTGCGGCATAACCTGACGCTGTACGAGCGACCTGTCCCCAAACCACCTGGCTCGCACGGTGCGCCGCGCAAACACGGCCCCCGCTTTAAGCTGTCCGCCCCGTCTCGGCCGCCGGATAGACAGGCCACCTTCTGGCTCGGTGGGCAAGAGATTCGCCTGGCGGCCTGGTATGGCTTGCACTTGCGCAAACTGCCAACGCTGGTTGGGCTCGTCTTGCGGGTCGAGTTTCTCAAAAGCGATGGCACCCCCCGTTACCAGCGACCGATGTGGCTCTTCTGGACCGGGCCGACCACGGTCCCGCTGGCTGACCTGTGCCGGATGTACCTGTGGCGCTTTGCCATCGAACACGCCTTCCGCTTTTTGAAGCAGCGACTCGGTCTCAATGCCAACCAGTCCACTAATCCGGCTACGGCTGAACGTTGGATGTGGCTGTGTGCCCTGGCTTACTGGCAATTGCTGCTCATGGCCCCAGACGTCCAAGACTTGCGCCCCGCCTGGCATCAGCGCCCGACGGCTGCCCAAGGCAAACCTTTGACCCCCGGACAGGTCCAGCGCGGCGCCCTCCGCTTTTTATGCAAGTTGGGCACTCCGGCTGCGCCGCCCAGACCCGTCGGTAAAGGCGCCGGCCGGCCTAAAGGCTATCGCCCCCAGCCCAGAACCCGTTTTGCCATCGTCCGCAAGGGTCAAAAAACGGCGAGAACCGTCAAAAACACGCCGGTCGCTGTCGTCTAACGGCCTTTTGTCGTTAACTGCATCATTGTTAAGGTGCGTTTTACTCAAAGCGCACAATTTGCGCTATCTGTTTTCAACTCTAAACTCAAGTATTACATAGCCAGGGAGAGTAGGGCGAGGACGAAGGGAACGGGGAGGCTGCCGCTAGGGGTGCCGCTGGATTGACCAAAGGAAATGACGAGGGACAGAATCATGCTCAGGGCCAGGATAACGCCAAGGACGATCATGACCTTTTCCGAGGTCGATCTTCTTCTTCTTTGCTTTCTTTTTGCCATTGCTTTTACTCCTTCCAACTTGGACAATTTCAACAACTTGTTAGTATAACACACCTGGGACGGCCGCAACCAGTGAGATGTTTTTGCGTATAGAGCAATGATGGCTTGCGTTGCCGGGCAGGCTACCGCTATAATCTAGAACGTATCCCGCAACGTTGTCGCTTCTCCGTGGACTGAACAGGGTAGGCTATGCTGCAGGAGTTGTTTGCTTCCGGGCTTCTTAATCTCGTTTACGCTGGTATTCTGGCGATCAGTTTCCTGTTCGCCCTCCTGAGCCTGGTCGGGGCTGAGATTGGAAACATCCTGGATTTTGACTTTGGCCTGGACAGCAATGGCGCTTTTGATTTCATCAGCATCAGCCCCTTTGCCCTGGCCCTATTTGGCGCGGCATTTGGCCTGACAGGTTTATTGACCCGATTGTGGTTGGAGATGGATGCCATTCCTAGTATCCTGGTGGCGACGGCGGTGGGGCTGGTGCTTGGTGGGGTAGCGCAGGCCTTTTTTGTTTACGTTCTCTCGCCCACCAAGTCGAGTCATTTTTCACTGTCCGAAGATGCGATCGGCCGGGAGGCCGAGGTGACTATTACCATCCCTGAGAGTGGCCTGGGACAGATTGCTTACAATAACGTCAGCGGCCGGGTGACGCTGGGGGCGCGTTCGGCTACCGGTCAAGCCATCACTAATGGTGAACTGGTGATTATTGATAAAATTGTTGGTCGTGTGGCCTTGGTGCGGCTGATTGAGGGAAAAAACGGAGAGTAATGACATGGATCTAAGATTCCTGGTGGCTATTGGTGTCGTAGCGGCTGTTTTTGTTTTCTTTTCCCTGGTTGTGGCATATGCCAACCGGATGAAAAAGGTTGGTCCCAACCAGGTCCTGGTCATCTCCGGCCGGGGTCACCAGGCCCGTATCGTCACCGGCGGCCGCTCCTTTATATGGCCAGTTTTCGAGCGGGTGGACGACCTGTCATTGGAAATTATGACCATTGACGTCACTACGCCAGACGTGCCGACCGTTCAGGGTGTGCCGGTGACGGTGGAAGGGGTGGCCCAGATTAAAATTGGCAATAACGAAGAAGCGATCCGCACGGCGGCTACCCAGTTTCTGTCCAGGAGCCAGGAGCAAATTGAACACGTGGCCCACGAGACGCTGGCCGGCCACCTGCGGGCCATCCTGGGGACGCTGACGGTGGAGCAGTTGTACCGCGACCGGGAAGCGTTTGCCCAGAAGGTGCAGGAAGTATCGGGCGACGACATGGCCAGCATGGGCTTGCAGATTATCTCCTTTGTCATCAAAGACATCAGTGACCGGGAGGGCTACCTGGAAGCGCTGGGCCGGCCGCGCATTGCCCAGGTGAAGCGGGACGCGGACATTGGCGAGGCCGAGGCGTCCCGCGACGCGACGATTAAGAGCGCCGAAGCCCGCCAGGAAGGGGAAGCAGCCAAATACGTGGCCGAGACGAAAATTGCCGAGAGTCAGAAAAATTACGAGGTCCAGAGGGCGGCTTACGCAGGCGAAGTGAACCGCAAAAAGGCGGAAGCAGAACTGGCTTATCCGCTGCAGCAGAATATTGAAAACCAGAAGGTCAAGGCCGAAGAGGTCCAGATCGAGGTGGTGGCCAAGCAGAAGCAAATTGAGGTCCAGCAGCAGGAAGTGCTGCGGCGCGAAAAGGAGTTGGACGCCACGGTGCGCAAGCCGGCCGAGGCGGAACAACACAAGATTCGGACGCTGGCTGAAGCTCGCCAGTTCCAGCTCCAGGCCGAGGCGACGGGTGAGGCCGAAGCGATCCGCCGGCGCGGCGAAGGGGAAGCCGACGCCGCCAAGGCCAAGGGTCTGGCCCAGGCCGAGGTAATTCGCCAGCAGGGTCTGGCCCAGGCTGAGGTGATCCGCCAGCAGGGTCTGGCCGAGGCCGAAGCCACAGCCAAGAAGGCCGAGGCCTGGAAGCAGTACACCCAGGCGGCCGTCATCCAGCAGGTTATTGACGCCTTGCCACAGGTGGCCGCGGCCATTGCCTCACCGCTGGCCAAGACGGAGCGGATCGTGGTCATTAGCAGTGGCGGAGACGGCAACTCCGGCGCCGGCGCGTCCCGGATTACCCAGGACGTGACCAACATCATCGCCCAGGTGCCGGCCACCATTGAGGCCCTGACCGGGGTGGACCTGATGAAGACGATGAGCGACCTGCCGGGCATCGTGCAGAGCGCCCAGGCCGCCCGGCCGGATGGTAAGGCGACGCAGGGAACGAAGGGGGAGGCAAGCGAACAGACGGCTTCGTAATAGGGTAACTGGTAATTAGGTAATTGGTAATTGGCCAGTTGCTGATTGGTGGTGGAGGGTTGCCTGGCTTAGGCAGCCGGATATAATCATTATCAATTGTACAGTCGAAAACAGATAACCTTCGGGGCAGGGTGAAATTCCCGACCGGCGGTAAGGCCAGCGCAGGCCAAGCCCGCGACCCCTGACACGACCCGGGATAGGGTAGTTGAAGGGTGGATCTGGTGCAATGCCAGAGCCGACAGTCAGAGTCTGGATGGGAGAAGGTAGGCCACACGGCCGCGCCATTCGATGCCATACCCCCACCACAATGACCGGTAGGCTTTTTCTTGGTATCGTTTGGGGCCACCGGCCAGCCTTGCGTTTGTTTCTTTCCTGCCCGGAAGTTAATCTGAAGTTGAGAAAAATATGCCCTGGCATATTGGCATACGCTGGCTGCGCGCTCAGCCAACCTGGCTGACCGTAACGGTATCGTTTTTACTCCTCCTGGCCGGCTGGCATTTGTTGGTCCAACTGGGCCAGTACGACCGCTTTATCCTGCCCGGTCCGGCCGACGTCTGGAGCCAGTTTTTGCTGGTCCTGGGCGACGGCCGGCTGCTAAAGCATACATTTTACACGGTTAGCGAGTCGCTGCCCGGGCTATTCATCGGTTGCCTGGTAGCCATCCCGCTAGGCTACCTGCTGGCCAAGTCGCCGCTGGCCGAGCGGCTACTCTCCCCTTATTTGATTGCTTCCCAGGCTATCCCGGTGCTGGCCATTGCGCCGCTGTTGACGATTTGGGTCAGGTCGGTCTATTGGAGCCGGGTACTGGTGGCCGTCCTGGTGGTCTTTTTCCCGTTGCTGATCAACATTATTGCCGGCCTGCGGTCGGTGCCGGTTGAGTTGTACGATCTGATGCACTCCTTGAAGGCCGGCCGCTGGCAAATTTTCCGCAAGCTGGAGGTGCCGGCCGCGTTGCCTATTATCCTGGCCGGCCTGAAGGTTGGGGCAACGCTGTCGGTTATCGGCGCTCTGGTAGGTGAGTTCGTCCAGCCCAAAAGCCAGGGACTGGGTTTCTTGCTGGTGACAGCCCGTTACCAATTTAAAACAGACCTGGTTTTTGTCGTCTTGCTAACCCTGGCAGCCATTGCTCTGACGATGTATGGCGCGGTGGCGTTGCTGGAGCGGCGCTGGCTGCGCTGGCGGGTGGTTAATGGAGATTAGAGATTGGAGATTGGAGATTGGCAATGTTCCATTGCTACGGCAACCGGAGGTTGCTCGCACCCTCAGGCTGCCAGTCTCTAATCTCCAGTCTCCCATCCCCAACTGGGAGACAGGTTCTACATTTCCAGATAAGTGGAGGAAGAAGAAGTGTTGAAACGAACGTTATTGTGGTTGTTGTTAGTTGTGTTTTTGGTGGCCTGTGGCGGGGCGGGTTCCGGCTCGACCGCAGAGCCGACAACGGCGCCGCCCACACCGGCGGCCACGGCGGCCGAGGAAGGGGCGGCTGAGGCTACCCCGACCGAGGAAGCGGCGCCTCCCACCACCGAGCCTCCGGCCGAACTGACGCATGTTCGCCTACCGATGGGCTACTTTGCCGATCCTCAGTTCGCGCCGTTTTACGTGGCGATTGAACGGGGGTACTATACGGCCGAAGGGATTGAGCTGGAATTTGATTACAGCTTTGAAACTGACGGGATTGCCCTGGTTGGAGCCGGGGAGTTGCCTTTTACTATCGCCAGTGGCGAGCAGATTCTTCTGGCCCGAGCCCAGAACGTGCCGGTTGTTTACGTGATGGAGTGGTTCCAGCGGTTCCCCATCGCGGTGGTCAGCAAGGCCGAAGCGGGCATTGCTTCACCCCAAGACCTGGCCGGCCGGAGCGTGGGTATTCCCGGCTTCTGGGGGGCCAGCTACGTGGGTTACGCCGGGTTGCTATCGGCCAACGGCATGGCGCTGGAGGAGGTAAACACCAGCGAAATAGGTTTTACCCAGATGGATGCGCTGCTGACGGACCAAGTGGAGGCAGCCGTGGTTTATTCCAATAACGAGCCGCTGCAACTGGCCGCCCAGGGTGTGGACGTTAACGTCATCCAGGTAGCCGACTACATTGACCTGGTGACAAACGGCCTGGCTACCAACGAGACGACCATCGCCGAAAACCCGGAACTGATAACGGCCTTTGTCCGGGCCACGCTGCGCGGCCTGGCCGATACGCTGGCCGACCCGGCGGCGGCGTACGAGATCAGCAAGAAGTATGTCGAGGGGCTGGACGACAGCCGGCGTAACGTCCTGGATGCTTCCATCGAATTATGGCAGACCGATAACCTGGGGATCACCGACCCGGCTTCCTGGGAACGGACACAGCAGGTGCTGTTGGAGATTGGCTTCCTGGACGCGCCACTGGCCGACCTTTCGGTGGTGTATACCAATGAGTTTGTCGAGGCAGCGCAACCGTAAGACGATTTTGGATTTTAGATTTTGGATTTTAGATTGGGTTGGCGAATCCAGAATCTATAGCGGGTAACGTGGTAAAGGACGAAGAATTGGCTCACCCCTTTCTCCTGGTGGAAGGGGTGGGCCATAGGTTTGCCAGTGGGCTGGAGGCTATTACCGGCGTGTCGTTGTCCATCGGGGCCGGGGCGTTTGTGGCCCTGGTGGGCTCCTCCGGCGTGGGCAAATCTACGCTGCTGCGCATCCTGGCCGGGTTATTGACGCCGAGCAGCGGCCGGGTGCGGCTGGGCGGCCGTTCGCCGCGCCAGGCCGACCACCAGATTGGTATTGTTTTCCAACGGTATAACCTGATGCCCTGGCGGACGGTGGCCGACAACGTGCGGCTGCCGCTAGAGCTGCAAGGCTTAAGCCGCGCAGCCACCCGCCAGCAGGTCCAGGAGATGGTTGAACTGGTAGGGCTGGCCGGCTTTGAGCAGAGCTACCCGGGGCAGTTGTCGGGGGGAATGGCCCAACGGGTGGCTATTGCCCGGGCCCTGGTCCACCAGCCGGCCCTGCTGCTGCTGGACGAGCCTTTTGGCGCGCTGGACGCCCTGACGCGAGAGCGGATGGGGCAGGAGCTGCTGCGCATCTGGAATGCCCGGCCGGTAACGGTTTTCCTGGTCACGCACAGCATTCCCGAGGCGGTGCTGCTGGCGGACGAAGTGCTGGTGATGGCCGGCCGGCCGGGGACGATCACCAGCCGTGTACACGTGCCGCTGCCCCGGCCACGCCACCTGGCCCTCCAGGCGACCATTGAATTTCATGAATGCGCGGCCCAGGTGCGGGCGGCGATTGAGGGTGAGGGGGAGACAAGGGGCAAGGGAGCAGGGGGCAGGGGCGAGTAGGCGAGTAGGCGAGTGGGGCGCGGCAAGGTGATCAGGGTGGTTGTCTTTCTCACCGAGCAAGAAAAAAAGCCCTTCCCCTATGTTTACAGGGGAAGGGCTTTTCTTATATCAGGGGCTCTTTAAGCGGCCGAGGTTAATTACGGCGTTTGCGCCAGAGGGGGAGCAGGACCAGGCCGACGGCCGGCAACAGGAGTAGCCCACCCAACGGTAGCGCCGAGGGGAGCGCCGCGCCGGCCGGTGCGGCCGCCGGGGTGTAGTTGTTGAAGAGCACCGGCAGGTAGAGGTCTGTGCCTGGCGATTCGACGGCGTGCAGCAGCAGGGTCGCCGGGTCCACCGGGTTGCCAAAGTCGCCGCTGAAGGTCAGGTTGGTGCTGTAGTCGCCCGGCCCGCCCACGGCCGCGGCGTCGAAGACCACGTCCAGGTCGAGGGCGCCGCCTGGACCAACCGTGCCACCAGTGGGGCTGACCGACACCCAGGGCTGGCTCTCGGCGGTGCTGAAGGTGAAGGTCAAGGTGCCGGTGTTGCTGACGGTCAGGCTGCTGGTCACGACCGTGCCCAGGGTGGCCGTGACCTCGACCGTGGCCGGGGCATAGGTCAGGATGGCCTGGCCCGGCCCGACGCCGCACCAGTTGAGGACGACTTC
>JAKEFB010000199.1 GCA_022616275.1 Chloroflexota bacterium | reverse complement strand
GGCCTGGCGCTATCCCCGGCTACGCCATTACGCCAGCGGGGAACATACCCCAGCAACTGTCTCTGGTTAACTTTGACTGAATATCAGGCAGATGGATTCACGCGCGTCCACCTGCCAAATTGAGAAATCTCAGCGAGAACCTGCGGGTCTGTCAAGTAAAATTCAGTATAGCCACAAGTGGTACACACGTAACTGTTGACCGACGACATGCGGCGTTGTTTGGTCGAAACGACCCACACCCCATTGGGCTCGCCAATGTCAATGCCATTATTCCGCATGAAGACCGTTGTGGCCTGGCATTTAGGGCACGTTCCGTTTTGCATATGTCCTCTAAAGGATAATCCTATTGAATCAAGATATGGCTCAACCACACCACCATCGTCCAACCGATACTCAACCCCTGCCGGTTGCCGTGCGGGTTGATGATACTATCAACAATGGTTTGCAGTTTCATCTTATGCAGCATAGCCAGCAACAGTGGAATGTCGTCTATCTGTTCGGTTTGGATTCCTATCGTGCTCTTACTCATGGCACGGGCTTATCCAATTCTTGTTTTTATGCTCATTTTTGAGCGAACGTAGAGTTATAACTCAGCTACTGTTCATGCGACCTAATCATCCTTCCAGGAGTCGCTTGAGGTTCTCATAATCCCGCACCACGCGCCCTTTTGCCATGCCGGGCATCAACGGCTCCAGGAGCCGGAGCAGACCGAAGATTTGGACATCACTATGATGGGTGATTCTAGTGCCAGTGCCCGTAGGCTCAAAGGTGATCCGGTAGATCGGCCGTATTGAGCCAGAGATATATTGCACCTCGCTCAACTCGTTGGGCCGGTATTCAGTGACTCTACCCTTGATCCTTTTATGCCCCATGAAATTCAGAAGGTGCTCGAATGTCCTTCCACTACCAATTGCCCCTTCGGAGGTCCATTTAGCTTCCAGAACATCCTGCCGATACTTGGGGTCATTCACAATATCACTGACGAAAGCAAACACTGCTTCCACTGGACGATCAATCACGATACTTTCTTCCATCGTAAACATAGCAATTACCTTCTGGCCGCGGAGTCTTCGGAGCGAAGGGTCCCGACGACATCCCTTGTAGAGTGCTAAAAAATTACCCGGCCTACACTGCAAAAACCTGCTCACCGGCCGCGTCTTTCAGGGGCGCCTTGAAGCGGTTCTGGCGGCCGTCTTTCAAGTTTAGGTAACCGCCAGGTCTAGCCCTAGCATCTCCCGCTCGAAGTCGCTTACGTTCAGCCCATCGTCGTCGTTCATCTTCGCTCTCGGCCTCCTGTTTCTGCTTGCGACTCAGATGGTCCCGATACCAGTACGTCACCCGCCCGCCCTCCCGGTCATACCACACAATCCGCGACAGAGCCATCGGTGGACTGATGACGATTAACACAGTAACCTCGTAGTGTAGAAACCGGGGCTACTAATCCCCAGCCAGCATTTCGTCAATGGCGGCCGAGAGCTGGGCCAGGTTGCGGACTTGATAGACGGCGTTGCAGAGAGGGGCGTATTCGAGCATATCACTGTCGCCGCTGCCCCACTGGCGGCGGTGCTCGGGGTTGAACCAGATCAGCCGCTTGGAGCGTCGTTCGAGATCCTTCATCAGGTCAATGCGCGGCGAATTGTAATTGTTGCGGCCGTCGCCCAGGATAATGACCGTCGTCCGGCCGGTGACAGAGTCAAGCCATTCCTTAAAAAAGGTGGCCAGGCTGTTACCCAGGTCGGTGGCGTAGTAGCCCGGTGGAATCTGGTAGAGGACCTGGGCCACGGCGTCGCCGGCCCGGTTGCCTGACAGGGTGACGCTGATTTCCTCCATGTCGGCGTTAAAGGCAAAGCTGCGGGCCTTGGCCACCTGGTCCTGCAGCTCGTAAATCAGTCGCAGCATAAACTCGGCTACCGGCCGCATAGAGGTGGAGACATCGCAAATCAGCACCAGGTTGGGCTTGAGCTTCTTGCGCTTGAACTTCATTTCAAAGGGGACGCCGCCGTAGCGCTGGTTGGCCCGGATGGTGCTCTTGGGATCAAACTTGCCTTCCTTGCCCCGCTTGCGGCGTAGCGCCGCCCGGCTGCGCAACTGGGCCACCAGCCGCTGGACCTCTTTGCGCAGCACGTCGGCCTCACTTTCGGTCAGCGATTGGAACGGCTTGTGCATCAGATCTGAGCCGTGCAGGTCGCGGGCCTGGTCGGCCCGCTCCTGGGCAATTTGCAGCCCCACTTGCTGGGCGACGTGCTCGGCCAGCGCCTCACGGTTGGCCTCGATCACGCCCATCAGCTTTTGAATGGCGTCCTGGCTCATACCCATTTGCTGCAACTGCTGGGCCAGCTTTTGAATCAGCTCTTCCAGGTGTTCAAAGCCCATCTGGCGCAACATACGCCGCGTCACCCAGCGGGCCTCGCCAGGGTTGTTGGCCCACTGTACCCCGGCCCGCCGGGCTAGCTCTTCCAGCTCTTCGCGGGTCGGCCCGTCGCCACTGGTCAGCCAGTCCAGCAGTTGCTGCAAACGGCCGCCCAGGGCGCTGAGGGCCGCCTTGAGCATTTCCTGGTCCTCGGGCGACAGTTCTTCCATCGCGTTTTGCAGGGGCGGGCCGCCGCTGCCGAAGTAGAGCGGAAACAGCTCGTTAAAAACGGCAAAGTCGTCCGACTCTTTGACCAGCGTCGCCCGCAACGACTCGCGGAAGAGCACTTTATCCGTCACGCCCAAGACCGAGACGGCGCGCATGGCATCCACGGATTCGGCCATCGAGACGCGCACGCCGGCCGCCCGCAGGCCACGAACAAAGTCTACAATTCTATCGTCCATAACCTCCTCCCGGACTGCCACCACGCCGGCCGCCATTGCCGCCGCCCAACATGCGCCGCGCCCGCTGGACGTCGGCCTCGTACTTGAGCAGGACGGTCAGGGTGTTGCGCATCGTCTCTTCGTCAATGGATTTGGCATTTAGCGTTACCAGGGCGCGCGCCCAGTCCAGCGTCTCGCTGATACTGGGGACCTTGCGTAAATCCATCTGGCGCAACTGCTGGACTACTTCCACTGCCTGGCGGGCCATCTCCGGCCGGAGGTTGGGAACCTTGAGCCGGACAATGTCCATCTCCGCCTCTACGGTGGGGTAATCCACAAACAGGTACAGGCAGCGGCGCTTGAGCGCCTCGCTCAACTCGCGGGTGTTGTTGCTGGTCAGTAATACCATCGGCTGGTGGATGGCGGTGATGGTACCAATTTCCGGAACGCTGACCTGAAAATCGCTCAGGACTTCCAGCAAAAAGGCCTCAAACTCGACGTCGGCCCGGTCAATCTCGTCAATTAATAGGGTCACCGGTTCTTTAGAGGTGAGGGCGGTCAGCAACGGCCGGGGCAGGAGGAACCGTTCGGAGAAGAAAATGTCCTCTTCGGCCGCCAGCCGTTCGGCGGCTTCGCTCAGACTTGTGGCTCCCCGCAGGGTGTCTTGCAGGGTGTCGCGCAACAGTTGGGTGTACAGCATCTGCTTGGCGTACTCCCACTCGTAGAGGGCCTTACTTTCGTCCAATCCTTCGTAGCACTGCAACCGCACCAGGGGCCGGCCGGTGGCGGCGGCCCAGGCTTTGGCCAACTCGGTCTTCCCCACGCCGGCCGGGCCTTCGGTCAGGATGGGCTTGCACAGGGATTGGGCCAGGTAGACGACGGTGCAAATTTCCTCAGAGGCAATGTATTGTTGCCGGCCGAGGCCTTCACGGACTTCACTGATATTACGAAACATTTTTTATTATGCCTCCACTAACCGATCACAGCCTCCTCAACGTCCCCTTCCGGCGCTCTTGATTGTAAAGTGTAATGGGCAAATAGCAAAGCGTCAATGAGACTTAGATAAGTGCAGATAGTTGTCTCAAAGGCCAACGAAGAAATCGCGAATAGCACGAATGAACGAATCACGCGAATTTTTTATTTCATTCGCGTGATTCGCCTATTCGTGTAATTCGCGATTAACGTTTTGAGCCAGGTAAATGAGGCGGCCGGTCTGGCGGAAGCCGGTTCGTTCGTAGAGACGAACGGCCGGGGCGTTGTTCTGCCAGACGCCAAGACGGACCCGGTTGGCGCCCTGTTTGGCCAGGTGGCGGAGGGCGGCCAGTAGCAACGGCCGGGCCAGCCCCTGGCCCTGATAAGCGGGAATCAGGCCGATTGGCTCAATCTCTCCTAAGGTAGTTTCCGGTAGCCGGGTCCAGGCAAAACCGGCCGGCGTCCGGCCAGCCAACAAAAGGAGCAAATGGGCTGGGCTAGCCAGCTCGGCCGCGACCTGGGTTTCGTCGTCGTAGGGCTGGTACCACGGCCGGCCGGCAAAAGCCGCTTCGTACAATTGGAGAAAACGGCGAACGGCGGTATTGAGCGGGAAGGTTTGGATCGTAAAAGCTGGCGGCCAGGTTGGCAGCGGTAGCTCTGCTAGCGCTACTGCCCGTTCCATTTGCCACTCCTCGTGCTCGACAAAAAAGCCATGCCGCTGCAAGAAGCGGGCTGGCGAACTGTCCAGGGAAAAGACGGCGTGTGACACCTGGCGTATCTCGCTCCCGGCCAGGTCGGCCAGCAGGTGGCGCAGCAGCGCGCTGCCCACGCCCTGCCCCTGCCAGACCGGGGCGACAGCGCCTTGCAAGTCGGTTATGCCCGGCAGGCCCGGCAGTGGCTTGACCCAGGCGTAGCCGGCCGGCTGCCCGGCCACCAGGGCGACCCAGACCCGGCCGCCGTGAGCCAGGACGGCGGCCAGCCGCTGCCGGAAGTCGGCCACCGGCCTGGCAGCGGCCGGGTAAACAGCCTGGTGGATAGTGGCCAGGGCCGGGGCATCGGCCGGCCGGTAAGGACGAATAGCCTGGTCGGCCGGCTGGCGGCGATCATTGGCGGACACTCGTCTGTCCTTACCCGCTGGTTCTTCGGTGGCCGCCAAAACGCCGGCCTTTCATGCGCTCTTTGTATTCGTCATAATCAGGCAGGCGGCGAACGTACTCGCTATCCATCAAGGGGGATGAGATGATGAAATCGGCCGAAGCCAGGGTGGTAGCCACCGGAATGTTCCAAACGGCAGCCATGCGCAGCAAGGCGCGCACGTCCGGGTCGTGCGGCTGCGCCTCCAGCGGGTCCCACAGGAAAATAAGGAAATCAATTTCGCCCTCGGCAATCTTGGCCCCAATTTGCTGGTCGCCACCCAGCGGCCCACTCTGCAGAACGGTAATTTCCAGCCCCAGTTCTTGCTGTAAGACCGACCCTGTCGTCCCGGTGGCGTAGAGGGCGTGCCGAGCCAGCAAGCCCTGGTTAAACCTGGCCCAGGCCAGCAGGTCGTCCTTTTTGTTGTCGTGGGCTACCAGGGCAATTTTCTTGCGCTGCCTCATGACTAACTCTTTGCGTTTCATGTCCCCCATTGTGCCAGAAGGCCAGCCCCTTTTCAACCCGTTGCCCCCGGCGCTTTCTTCGTTTAAGATCACAAGCCATGTATCCAATCCTGGACCGTTACGGACCATTCTTTTTGTACAGCTTTACCGTGGTCATGGGCCTGGGCCTGGCGGCGGCCATTGGGCTGACGGCCTGGCTGGAGAAGCGAGCGGTGCAACAGGCAGCCGGACAACGGCCGGAGTGGCTGGACGGCCTGCTGTTAGGCCTGGCCGCCGGCCTGGTGGGCGGCCGGATTGGTTTTGTCTGGGCTAACTGGCCGTACTTCCAGGAACGGCCGGGCGAAATTGGGCTGGTATGGCAGGGCGGTCTCAGTTATCATGGGGCCTTGCTGGCCGGGCTGCTGGCCCTGCGGGGCTGGGCGGCCTGGCGGCGCCGGCCGGTAGCTATCTACGCTGGACTGCTGGCCCCAGGGCTGGCGCTGGGCAGCGCCTTTGGCTGGCTGGCCTGCTGGCTGGAGGGTTGCGCCTACGGCCGGGAAACGTTGCCCGGCCTCCTGGCGGCCGATTTGCCGGACGGCTTTGGCGTTTACGGCCTGCGCTACCAGACCCAACTCGTGGGCCTGGCCACCTGCCTGGCAGCCCTGGGGGCATTACCCATGCAGCGCCGTTTGCCGCCGGCCCTTCTCTTTTGGCTGACGCTCCTGGTGTTGAGCAGCGGCCGGGTCGTGGTCAGTTTTCTACGAGGCGACACCGTTCCCATCCTGGCCGGCTTTCGCCTGGATACGTGGCTAGATGGATTGCTGAGTCTGATAGCCCTGGCGGCCGTTTTCGTGAAAATTCGGGAACGCAAGTTGCTTGCGTCATTCGTGACTAAAATTGATAAGGTGGTATGAGCCTGAAAGTCGGACTCGCTCAACTGAACCCCAAGCTTGGCGACGTAAACGCCAACCTGGCGCTGCACATGGATCTCATTGCCAAAGCGGCCGACCAGGGCATTGAACTGCTCATCTTTCCTGAACTGTCCCTCACCGGCTACCGGCTGCGGGATTTGAGTTACAGCGTAGCTATCCGGCCGAGCCCCAGGGACCCTGTCTTCAGCAGATTGCTGGAGGCCAGCCGGGACCTGGACATGGTCGTCGGCTTCGTCGAAAGCGACGTGCGGCAAAAGTTCCACATCGTCGCCGCCTACCTGTCAGGCGGTGAAATGGTCCACCTGCACCGCAAGGTCTACTTGCCGACCTACGGCATGTTCGACGAGGGGCGACATTTTGCCTGGGGAAACGCCATCCGCGCCTTTGACACTCGCTTCGGCCGGGTGGGACTGCTGATCTGCGAAGATTTCTGGCACGTCAGTCCACCTTACCTGCTCTGGCTGGACGGAGCGGACATCTTGATTCTAACCTCGGCCTCGCCCGGCCGGGGCATGGCCACCGAGCAGAAAATTGGCAGCGCCAAATGGGTCGAGCACATCAACCAGGCCTACGCCAGCATCTTCACCGACTTTGTTATTCACTGCAACCGGACCGGCTTTGAAGACGGCGTCAATTTTTGGGGCGGCTCGACCGTCTACGACCCGGAAGGTATCCTCATTGCCCAGGGGCCTTATTACGAGGACGCCCTGGTCATGGCCAGGCTGGACCTCAACCAACTTCGCCGGACCCGGACCCGGCTGCCTCTGCTGCGCGACGAGCGGGTGGCCCTGACCATGCGAGAAATGGAACGAATTGTCAACAATTGGAAATAAATGATGCAAACTACTGTTAGCATGAGGCAAATTGCCATCAGCACCGGCTCGTTGAGCCGCCGGACCCCGGAGGCGCTGGAGCGGGCCGCCGACCTGGGGTTCAGCCACGTGGAAGTCAATTTACAGCCCGACGAATTTGGCTACGATTACCGGCGCAAGCCCAACGCCCGCTTTTACCGTGAATTAAGAAAACAGCTCGACGGCCTGGGGCTGTCCGTCTGGTCGGTCACACCGCCACCTCTCAGCCAGGCCCAGATGTTTTCCACCAAAGCCCGGCGGGACATTCTCTTGAACGGGGCGGCCGCGGCCGGCATCCTGGGCAGTAAAGTGTACGCCGTCCAGCCGGCCGACCTGTTCCAGGACGAAGATGCCTTCCAGGCCTACGCGCAACGGTGGCATGCGCCGCCGATGGTGGACGGCTTCGACGAGACCTGGGCCCAGGTGGTGAACCGCCAGATGACCCTGGCCCTGGTCAACGTAGACTACTGGCTGGGGGCCGTGCTGACCAACCAGGCTGACCGGTTGGCCAAAATCACCAACGACCTGGCCATCGGCAGCGCCCTGGACGTGCGCCGGGCGCTGCACCGCAACACGCTGCCGGCCTGGTTGGAGTGCATCGGCGACCGGCTGGCCGTGGCCTACCTGTACGACGTGCAGGACGACGGCCGCCTCCTGGCCCCGGCCGAAGCTGCCTGGCAAGAATGGCTGCCCCCCCTCCGCGAAACCCGGCTAAAGTGCCTGGTCCTGCACGCCGGCCCCACTCAAAGCGAAACGGAGATCCTGAGCAGCCGGGAGATGATCCAGCGTATTGTTCGTTAGTGTAATGGAAGCAATGATGAGCGAACCAACCTACCCATCTTCGGAAATGGCCGAGCTAGACCTGACTTCCCTGGCCGAGGAGGCGCCGGAAGGCCACAAGTCCGGTTTTGTGGCCGTCGCCGGCCGGCCCAACGTAGGCAAAAGCACGTTGATGAACGCCCTGCTCAAGCAAAAAGTGGCCATTGTTTCTCCCCGGCCGCAGACGACGCGCACCCGCCAGTTGGGCATTCTGACCCGGCCGGAATATCAGATCGTCTTCGTGGATACGCCAGGTCTGATCAAACCCCGCCACAAGCTGGACGAGTTTATGGTGACGACGGCCGACGAAAGTATCCACGACGCCGACGTGGTGCTGTGGCTGGTGGACGCGGCCGAAGAGCCCGGCCCCGGCGACCAGGCCATTGCCCAGACGCTACAGGCGTTGCCGGAGAAGACGACCATCATTCTGGGTATTAACAAGGCTGACCTGCTGGCGCCAGAGGAGGTCGTCCCCCGGACTGACGCCTACCGCGCCCTGCTGCCCGGCGCCCAGTGGCTTCTCTTTTCAGCCTTGAATGGCGTCGGGCTGGATGTCCTACTACAGATGATCATCGAAGCCTTGCCGGAAGGGCCACGCTATTACCCGGTTGACCAGACGACGGACGCCTTTATCCGCGACATTGCCGCCGAACTGATCCGGGAACAGATCTTCCTACAACTGCGCGACGAATTGCCCTATGGCACGGCCGTCCAGGTACAGGAATTCAAGGAGCGCGACAACGGCGTCACCTACATCAGCGCCATTATCTACGTCGAGCGGGACAACCACAAAAAGATCATCATTGGGACCAAGGGTTCCCAGCTCCGCAAAATTGGCGAGGCCGCCCGCCGCGAAATTGAACAATTGATCGAGGGCAAAGTGTTTCTGGAGTTATGGGTCAAGGTGGAGCCGCAATGGCGGCGGAGTGACGAGGCGCTGAGACGTTTTGGTTACAACCTGCCTAAGTAAAAAAGGGAGATTAGAGATTGGAGATTAGAGATTATGTTAATCTCCAATCTCTAATCTCCAATCTCTACCCGTGCGTTAGAACCACGTTAATAAGATGTAACTAAACGGCTGTCCGGGGTTAAAATAGATAGATTTTGACTCAGATGCCAGAATGGGGTTTAACCAGGCTGGCGCTGACATGTAGAGGAAGGTACCAGGCGATGGCAGACGAGATGATCGATCAGGGGATAACCCGGCGCGGCTTTTTGAAATCGGTGGCGGCGACGGCGGCCGCGGCCACCGTGGCGGGGACGGGGGCGGCCCTGCTGTTGGAGAAGGTCCAGCAACAGGGATCGGTGGTCATTCCCCCGGCGCCGGCTTCTTTGCCGGCCGTCCAGTCTATCCAGCCGGCGGTGAATCCTGGCCAGCAAGCCTCGGATTTGCTGGCCCGGCTGGCGGCGGCCCAGGCCGAGAATATGCAGTTGAAGGCGCAATTGGACGCAACCCAGCGCCAACTGGCGGCCGTGCAACCGGCCGGCGGCAGCCAGAACAACCCGGTCGCCGACGCCTTGCAGTTGCAACTGGACGAGGCCAATGCTGAAGTTGGTTCCTTGAGCAACCAGATTGGCGTTTTTAGCGGCCTGGTGGCCCTTTACGAACAACTGGACGGGGTAGACCTGGCGGCCGTGGTTGGGGGTGGGCTGGCTTCGGTGGGCGGGGTGCTAGGCGGCCTGCTGGACAGCGTCCCCAGTTTGACCGAAGGCATTCAGGGCGGGCAGCAGGCGCTGAACGAATTTGAGGCCGAGATCCCCCTGGTGGACAACGGCCGGCGCTGGCTGGGCGAACAACTGGCCAGGGTGAGCGTCACTTACGGCGCGGTGGAAGAGGCGCTGCAAAACGCCGTCGAATCCATCGGTTCCTTCCTGGAAATGCTGGCCCAGTGGTTCCAGGACGTGCTCAAGTGGCTGCCCTTTGGTATTGGCGACAAGGCGGCGCGGGTGATGGATGCTATGACCAACCTGCTGGCCGAGACGCCGAATACCATCAGCGGTCTGCAAATCAACCTGGTCCAACCGTTGGACGCCTGGCTGGCCAAAGAAGGGGACGAAACTCAACTGCATCGCCGGCTCATTAAACCGATCCGCGAGCAGGCCCTGGCGCGGGCGACTGAGACAATTGGCCACGTCCAAACGGTCCAGAGCACCTACCAGGCCCAACTGGTGACGCCGGCGGAAACGACGATTAGCGAACAGCAGCGGATTCGGGAACTGATTGCCCAGTACCGGCAGCAGAACCAGGTTTAACCGGCCGCCAACCACGTCTGCCACATCTGCCTGTACAGCCCTTCCAGCTCTCGGGTAAAGCCAACAGGGTCGCACAGCGGCGACGCAGCCAATCGCTGCCGCATCATCCAGCGCAGGCCGGCCAGCCGGTCCAGGTCGCCAGCTAAAGTGGTGGCGATGGCCACGAACTGTTCTGGCGACCCGGCGACCAGCTCCGGCAGCCCGGCCGCGTTGAGCACGCTGACGCCCATCCGGCCGAAAAAGTAATCACCGGCCAGAGTAATGACCGGCACACCCATCCATAGGGCGTCGCAGGTCGTCGTGCTGGCGGTGTAGGGCGTGGGGTCGAGGGCAATGTCCAGCCGGCCGTAGTCGGCCAGGTAGGCAGCCAATGGCGTGACCGTCGGCAGCAGTTCCACCCGCTCCCGCTCCACCCCCTCGGCGGCAAATTGGTCCCAAAACCTCTCCCGTGTAGCCGGGTCGTAAAAGGAATGGGTCCGCAACACCAGCCGCGAACCATGTACGGCTCGCAGCACGGCCGCCCACAGCCGGATGGTCGTCGGCGAAAATTTGCGCAGGTTGTTGTACGAGCCAAAAGTCACGTAGCCGTTTTCCAGGGCCGGCAAGGGAGCTACGTCGGGCGTGCCCGGCTGGGGCTGGAAGCAGACGAAGGCGTGCTTGGCCAGGGCGGCAATGCGTTCGCTATACAGCCCGGCCGCTTCCGGGGGCGTGGCCCAGTTATCGCCAATAAGATAGTCTATGGCTGGTAGCCCGCTGGTGCAGACGTAGCCCAGGTAAGCGGCCTGGACCGGGGCCGGCCGGCGGGCAATGAGCGGGGCCCGGTTGTGGGCGGTGTGCCCGGCCAGGTCAATCAGAATGTCAATTTGATCGGCCCGGATTTGGGTCGCCAGCCGCTCGTCCGGCCAGCCGCGACAATCCACCCAGGCGTGGGCCTGCTGCCGCAGCCGTTCGGTGACCTCGTCTGGCTTGACCACGTCGGCGTAGCCAATCACCTCGACCTGGGTCCGGTTGTGGTGAACCAGCGCCGGCTCCAAGAAGTAGCCGACCGGGTGGGCTTTCAGATCGGGGGAGAGGTAAGCAACGCGCAACGGCCGGTGTGGGTCGCGGTCGTTTTCCCAGGTGTCAAAAAGCGGGCCGGAGGGTGGCAGGCGCGGGCCGAGGTCGCGGTGCAGGCGAGCAATGGCGGCTGTGTCGTGCTCGTCGCTGTACAGGCTGGCAAAGAGCACGTTGGAAATGGCCACCGCGCTGGGCTGGCGCTCGACCGCTTTCAGCAGGGCGGCCAGCGACTCGCCCAGGCGGGCTTGCTGGGCATAGGCGAAGCCCAGCAGCATGTTGGCCGTGGCCGATTCCGGGTCGCGGGCCAGCAATTTCTGGGCCACGTCCAGCCCGTCGCTCACCTGGCCGATTTCCACCAGGATGTAACCCAGCGTCGCCCGGGCCAGCTCCAGGTCAGGGGCCAGGCGGACGGCCGTCTGCAGATAATCAATAGCCTTCTCGTGCTGCCGGTAGAGGCGATATATCTGGCCCAGGTTGGTGTACGGCGCGGCCAGCTTGGGGTCGGCCCGCGTAGCCTGCTCCCAGGCGGCGACGGCCTGGTCGAAGCGGCCGGTCATCCGGTAAGCGGTGCCCAGGTCGTTCAACGTCGGCGCATGGTCTGGCTCAAGGCGCAGCGCCCGCCGGAAGAGGTCAATGACCTCTTCGTGGCGCTGCCCGGCCGCCAGCCAGTGGGCGGCCAGCGCCCGCAACAGGGCGGGGTTGTCCGGCCAGCGTTCCAGGGCCGCCTCCAGCACACCCTCCGCTTCGCCGTCTCGTTCCTGGCCCTGCAGGAGGGCGGCCAGGGCCTGGGCCGCCAGGGTTGCCCCAGGGCCATCCCCGTCGAGCGCCTGGCGATAAGCCCCTTCGGCCGCGGCCACGTCGCCGGCCGCCCGCTGGGCGTGGCCCAGGTTGACCAGCGTATCGGCGTGGCCCGGCCGCAGTTCGAGAGAGCGATGGTAGGCGGCCACGGCCGCCTGGTGGTCGCCGCCGTCGGCCAGGGCGTTCCCCAGGTTAAAATAGACGGCGGGATCCTCGGGAGCCAGTTCGACAGCGCGGCGGTGGCAGTCGGCCGCCTCGGCCGGCCGGCCCTGGCTGCGCAGCAGGTTGCCCAGGTTGGTGTGGGCGCGGACAAAGCCAGGGTCTAACTGCAAGCAGCGGCGATAAGCGGCTTCGGCGGCTTGCGGCTGGCCGTTGTCGCGCAACAGGTTGCCCAGGTTAAAGTGCGCCGGCAGCAGGGCCGGGTTGTGGGCGATGGCCTGCCGGTAGGCTTCTTCGGCCCCGGCCGCGTCGCCGGCCTGCTGGAGCAGGTTGCCGTAGTTGAACCAGACCTCCGGCTGGCGGCCGTCCAGCTCCAGCGAGCGGCAGTAGGCGGCCAGGGCTGGGGCGATTTGCCCGGCCTGCTTCCAGGCCTGGGCCTGGTGGGCCAGGGCCAGGGCGTCCTCTCCTTCCGGCAGGCGGAAAGCGCCCCGCCGGGCCGGGGTGGCCGGCTCCAGCAAGGGGGTAAAAAACGCCACCAGGCTATCCGCCTCGGCCCCCGGCCGCTGGTAAGGCCGGACCGTGGCTAGGGCGTTGGCCAGGATGGTGTCGTAAGCGGCCGGGTTGGCAGACAGCGTTTGCAGCACATCGGCCAGGATAGGGCCAAAGGCGGGCAGGTGGCCGTTTTCGACGGGGACGTAATTTTGCTGCGGCCCGCCATCCACCAGGTACTCCCGGCCGCCAACGCCGGGATAGCCGACCACCAGGCAGCCGGCAGCCATCGCTTCCAGGACAGAGAGGTTCAACCCCTCCAGCGGTGAGGGCGGCAAATAGACCCGCGCCTGGCCTAGCGCGGCGGCGTAGGCCGTTTCGTCCAGGTCGCGCAGCGGCTGCCACTCCCAGCCGGCCAATTCCTCCCGGCGCGACAAAGCCGCCTGCAGCACGTCGCCGGCCGGGTCTTTACGAGGCATGTAGGCGATGAGCGGCCGTTTGGCTTCCGGCCGGTAGCTAAAACGGGCCGGGTCCACAAAAGAACCGATAACCGTCGCGGCCAGGCCCATGCGCCAGGCCAGGAAATCGGCAATGACCCGTGACGGGGTGATGGCCTGCTCGATGCCAAACTCTTGCCAGCGCTGGTCTGGGGGCAGGTGCAAAGCCCAATGGAGGGCCAGGACGACCCGCCGGCCGGGAAAATCGCTGCTTTGCTGTATCAGCCCGGGCATAGATTCGGGGATGACCAGCACGTCGCCGGCCGCAAAGCGCGGCCGGTCGGCCAGCCAGTCCAGGGGAACCTGATAGCCGTGCCAGGTGAGGCGGAAGCCGCGCTGCTGGTGAAGGACGGCCGCGTCCAGCCCCCGCTCGTTCAGCAGGTAAACGTGGCGGTAAATGGTCTTTGTCCCCCCGGAGGGCGCTTCGTAATCAGGGCAAACGTAGTAAATGTGGGCCATGTGGCAGGTAATTGGTAATTAGGTAATTGAGTAATTAGGGATCGGCCTGGCGCACGACCGGCAAGTAAAGCTGGTGGACCGGCGTTGCCGTATTGGTCGGCGTGGGTGAAGGTGTTACGGTAGCCGAGGGTGTCGGCGTGGTCGTTGATGTTGGCGGGGTTGTAGCCGATGAGGTTGGGGTTGTGGTCGCCGTGGCCGAGGGGGTATAGGAGGCTGTTGGGGTTGGTGTCGCCGGTAGGGTGTCCGGCCGGCCCAGCACCAGGTAGCTCTCTCCAGCATCAGGGCGACTGTCGGCCGGCCCATCAGCCAAAGGAGCGCCAATGAGCAAGTCGGCATAGCCGTCGCCATTCACATCCCCTGCCCCGCTGACCGACTGGCCGCTGGCGTCAACGTTGTTTGCCCCATAGAGGATAACGCCCGCCGTGTCCAGCATCCCCAGGTCAACCGTCGCCGGCAGCGCCGAGCTGCCAAAGACCAGATAACTCTCCCCGGCAAAGTCGCGGCCGTTGGCTGGCCCGTCGGCATAGGGGGCGCCAATAAGCAGGTCAGTGTAGCCATCGCCGTTGGCGTCCCCCGCCCCACTCACGCTTAGCCCGCTGTGGTCATCATTGTTTGTCCCATAGAGGATGGCGCCAGTCGGGCCCAGTGCGCCCAGGTCAATCGTCGCCGGCAGGGCAGAGCTGCCAAAGACCAGGTAGCTCTCCCCAGCGCCAGGGCGGCTGTTGGCTGGCCCATCAGCCAAAGGAGCACCAATGAGCAGGTCGTCGTAGCCGTCGCCATTAGCATCTTCCGCCCCGCTGACCGAATAACCGCTGTAGTCAACGTTGTTCACGCCAAAGAGGGTAACGCCGGCCGGACCCAGTGCCGCCAGGTCAATCGTCGCCGGCAGGGCAGAACCGCCAAAGACCAGGTAGCTCTCCCCGGCGTTATAGCGGCTGTTGAACGGCCCATCACCCCTATGAGCGCCAATGATCAACTCATCGTAGCCATCGCCGTTGACGTCCCCGGCCGTACTGACTGACCGGCCGCTACCGTCACCTGGGTTCACGCCAAAGAGGATGACGCCGGCCGATCCCAGCGATGCCAGGTCAATGGTCGCCGGTAGGGCAGAACCGCCAAAGACCAGGTAACTTTCCCCGGCATTAGGGCGGGTATTACCTGGCCCGTCGGCCAGGTAGGCGCTAATCAACAGGTCGTCGTAACCATCGCCGTTGACGTCCCCCGCCCGGCTGACTGATTGGCCGCTGCGGTCACTATTGTTCACCCCGAAGAGAGTAACGCCGGCCGACCCCAGACCCGCCAGGTCAATGGTCGCCGGTAACGTCGAGCCGCCAAAGACCAGATAGCTTTCCCCGGCATCAGGGCGGCTATTGCCCGGCCCGTCGGCCAGGTAGGCGCTAATCAACAGGTCGTCGTAACCGTCGCCATTGACGTCCCCCGCCCCGCTGACCGAGTGGCCGCTGAGGTCAACGTTGTTCGCCCCATAGAAGATGACGCCGGCCGATCCCAACGATGCCAGGTCAATGGTCGCCGGTAAGGCAGAACCGCCAAAAACCAGGTAGCTTTCTCCAGCATAATCCCGGCTATTACCCGGTCCGCTGGCCAGCCATGCCCCGATGAGCAAGTCGTCGTAGCCGTCGCCATTGGCGTCCCCCGCACCGCTAACCGACCAGCCGCTGTAGTCGCTGGCGTTTATCCCAAAAACTGTTTGTCCATTGCTGCCTAACATCCCCAGGTCAATCGTCCCTGGCCAGCCTGGTCCCCGGCCGGTGGGAAAGGTAAAGGCAGGTGAGGCCAGCGCGCCGGCGGCCTGCGCCGCTACAGGTGGCGGCTGTGGGGCACGAGAGACGGCCGGACCCGGCCGGAGCAAGGGCAACCCCAGCGAAAAGGCCAGCAGGGCGGCCGAGAGCAGCCGCAGTAAACGCCGGGCTAACTTGTGCCGGCCCTGCCGCAGGGCAAGCTGCAGCCGGGCCAACCCTGCTTGTAGCCATCGCCAGCGCCAGCGGGCCAGCCAGTAAGAGACGGCGGTCACGGCACCATGAGATGAGGTGGTTGTTTCTTCCTGGTTCACGGTTTCACTGTTTGCGGTCAGGCAATTTGGAAAATTGCCCTACGGCCGGCGGACAACTGGCAAATAGAGCGGATATTCCGACCGGCCGATACCCGGCGCGCCAATGATCAGGTAGCTCTCGCCGACAAACAGGCCGCTGTTGCCTGGACCAGCGGACACGGGGGCGCCAATCAACAGGTCGTTATAGCCGTCGCCGTTGACGTCTCCGGCCGCATCCAACGCTGCGCCAGCGGCGTTCTCACTACCGGCCCCATAGAGAATAACGCCGGCCGTGCCCAACGTTGCCAGGTCAATCGTCGCCGGCCATGACGAAGCGCCAAAAACCAGGTAGCACTCGCCGGCGTCATAGCGGCTGTTGGCCGGTCCGTCGGCGCTATTAGCGCCCATCAGCAGGTCATCGTAGCCATCGCCGTTGACATCTCCCGCCCTGCTCAGCGAGCTGCCGGCAAAGTCACCAGGATCTACGCCGTAGAGGGTGACGCCGGCCGTGCCCAGCGCGCCCAGGTCCACCGTTGCCGGCCAAGCAGAGCCGCCAAAGATGAGATAACCTTCTCCGGCAGCGTCGCGACTGTTTGCCGGCCCGTCGGCAAAAAGGGCGCCAATCAGCAGATCGTCGTAACCATCGCTGTTGACGTCTCCTGCCCCACTCACAGCCCGGCCGCTGTTGTCAAAGGTATCCACACCATACAGAATGACACCCATCGTGTCCAATACTGCCAGGTCAACGCTGGCCGGCCAGGCAGAACGACCAAAGACCAGGTAGCTTTCCCCAGTGCTGAAGCTGGTGTTGGCCGGTCCGTCGGCGCCGCGGGCGCCAATGAGCAAGTCGTCGTAGCCATCGCCGTTGGCATCCCCTGCTCCACTGACCGAGATGCCACTGGCATCGCTATCGTCAACCCCATAAAGAATAACGCCAGCCGGGCCTATCGTCGCCAGGTCAATCGTCGCCGGTAAGGCGGAGCCGCCAAAAACCAGGTAGCTCTCCCCGGCGTCGTAGCGGCTATTGGCCGGGCCATCGGCCCCATTGGCGCCAATGAGCAGGTCGTCGTAACCATCGCCGTTGGCATCCCCTACGCCGCTAACGGCATAGGCGCTCCGGTCACCACTCTCGGCCCCAAAGAGAATAACGCCAGGCGTATCGAATACTGCCAGGTCAATGGTCGCCGGTAAGGCCGAGCCGCCAAAAACCAGGTAACTTTCGCCGGCCCAGTCGCGGCTGTTGGCCGGACCATCGGCCCGATCGGCGCCAATGAGCAGGTCGTCGTAACCGTCGCCATTCACGTCGCCGGCCGCACTAACTCCATAGCCGCTGTAGTCCCGCTCATCGGCGCCGAAGATGGTAACGCCGGCCGTACCCAGCGCCGCCAGGTCAACCGTGGCCGGCAGCGAGGAGCTGCCAAAAACCAGGTAGGTTTCCCCGGCAAAGAGCCGGCTATTGGCCGGCCCTTGGCCCCAAACGGCGCCAATGAGCATATCATCGTAACCATCGCCATTGACGTCGCCGGCCCTGCTGACTGACCCACTAAAGTCATAATCGTCCACGCCGTAAAGAGTGATCCCGGCCGCACCCAATGCACCGAGATCAATCGTTCCCGAGCCTCCGCCGACCCAGCCGGGCGAAAAGGCAGGATCTTGCGGGAGATGCGCACCCACCACTAGGGGTGGGTGTTGTGGTGCGCGCGAAGCGGCCGGATCCGGCCGGAGCAAGGGCAACCCCAGGGAAAAGGCCAGCAGGGCGGCCGAGAGGAGGCGTAGCAAGCGGCGGGCCAGCTTGTGGCGGCCCTGCCGTAGGGCAAGTTGCAGCCGGGTTAGTCCTGTTTGCAGCCAGCCCCAACGCCAGCGGGCCAGCCAGTAACCGACGGCGGCCGGGGCGGAGCGGCTAGATGATGAAGCTGTATTTTCCTGGTGCATGGTCTCCCTCCAGGGGCTAATGGGTTGTAAATGGGAATGGCAATTAGACCTGGTGAGCCTAATCTTAGCACTTAGCCCGGCCGGGCACAAGAGCAAATGGGTGACACGAATTGAAATTTGCATTGGGCGATTTGCTAAACCGCCCGAGAGGATACCTCTTAGCGGCGCAGAACCGGCAGGTAAAGCCGGCGAACCGGTGGCCCCGGGCTGGTTGGAGTGGGTGAAGGCGTTTGGCTGGGCGCGGCCGTGGGCGTCACCGAGGGGGTGGGCGTGGCCGTGGGCGTCGTTGAGGGTGTGGAGGACGGCGTTGGCGTTGGGGTGGCAGTGCCCGGCATGGTGTCCGGCCGGCCCAGCACCAGGTAGCTCTCGCCAGCATCAAGGCGGCTGTCGGCCGGCCCGTCGGCCGTATAAGCGCCAATGAGCAGGTCGGCCAGCCCATCGCCGTTGACGTCTCCTGCTCCGCTGACCGAAACGCCGCTGAAGTCGCCGCTACTCGCCCCGTAGAGAGTGACGCCGGCCGGGCCTAGCGTTCCCAGGTCAATCGTCGCCGGCCAGGCAGGGCCGCCAAAGAGCAGGTAGCTTTCGCCGGCCTGGGGGCGACTGTTGGCTGGCCCGCCGGCCCCCCGCGCGCCGACGAGCAGGTCGCCGTAGCCGTCGCCGTTCACGTCCCCGGCGTTGCTGACCGACCAGCCGCTGCCGTCACCGTTGTTCACCCCGAAGAGAGTAACACCGGCCGGGTCCAAGGTTCCCAGGTTAACCGTTGGCGGCAGCGCCGGGCCGCCAAAGACCAGGTAGCTCTCCCCGGCGCCAGGCCGGCTTTCGGCCGGGCCGTCGGCTCCAGGCGCCCCGACGAGCAAATCGTCGTAGCCGTCGCCATTGACGTCTCCCGCCCCGTTAAGCGACCAGCCGCTATTGTCATAGTCGTTCACGCCGGCGAGGGTGACGCCGGCCATGTTCAGGTCAATCGTCGCCGGCGGGGCCGAGCTGCCAAAGAGCAGGTAGCTTGTGCCTGCATCGTAACCGTCGCTCTCGCCAATGAGAAAGTCGTCGTAGCCGTCGCCGTTGACGTCGCCCGCCCCACCAACTGAGCGGCCAGTCTGGGAAAAAAGCTCCACGTCGAAGACGGTCATGCCGGCCGGGCCCAGCGCTCCCAGGTCAATTGTCGCCGGGAGCGAGGAACCGCCCAAGACCAGGTAGCTCTCTCCGGCGTTAGGACGGCTCTCGGCCGGGCCGTCGCCCCCAGGCGCCCGGATGAGAAAGTCGTCGTAGCCGTCGCCGTTGACGTTCCCCGCCCCACTGACTGACCGGCCGCTGAAGTCGTCGTTGTTCGCGCCGAAGAGGGTGACGCCGGCCGAACCCAGCGCCGCCAGGTCTATACTGGCCGGAAGCGAGGCGCCGCCAAAGACCAGGTAGCTCTCCCCGGCCAGGGAGCGGCTACCGGCCGGCCCATCGGCTCGATAAGCGCCAATGAGCAGATCGTCGTAGCCGTCGCCGTTGACGTCCCCTGCCCCGCTAACCGACAGCCCGCTGCGGTCGCCGCTGTCCGCCCCGTAGAGGACAACGCCGGCCGGACCCAACGCTGCCAGGTCCAGGCTGGCCGGTGGGGTCGAAGCACCAAAGAGGAGATAGCTTTCCCCGGCGTCGAGGCGGCTATCGGCCGGCCCGTCGCCTCCAGAAGCGCCAATGAGCAGGTCATCGTAGCCATCGCCGTTGACGTCCCCAGCGTTGCTGACCGGGCTGCCGCTCCAGTCACCGCCATTCATGCCAAAAATTATCTCCCCATCGCTGCCCAGGGTTCCCAGATCAATTATCTCTGGCCAGCCAGGTTCTCGCCTGGAGGTAACATTGAACGTGGACTTCTCCCCTGCCTGGCCAGGCTGACCAGGCGACAACCCGTCGTTGTAGAAGGTGACCAGGGGAGAGATACGGGGAGCGGTCTGGCCGGGAGCCAGCAAAGGCAAGCCCAGGGAAAAGGCTAATAGAGCGGCGGAGAGGAGACGCAGCAGACGCCGGGCCAGCTTGCGGCGGCGCTGCCGCAGCGCCAGTAGCAGCCGGGCCAGCCCTGCTTGCAGCCAGCGCCAACGCCAGCGGGCCAGCCAGTAGGCGGCCGCCGGGGGGATAGGTTTGTTAAACAATGAGATCATATCTCCTGGTTCAGGACCTCCTTCGTGGCGTCGGTGGGTGATAAATGTATGTGGAGGTCAGCCCGGCGGGGACCAGCCCGCCGCCGGTGGTTGCTGCCGGGCCGTTTGAAGAAGAGGGGTGAATGGAAAAGCGCCCGTAACAAACTGTTGCATAGTAGCTTAGTGCCAGGACCGGCCGGGGACAATACCAAATTACCCTACCGCAGGCGCAGTCTGGGCAGTAAGGCAATTTTGGGAAATTGCCCTACAGTTCGAGGGTGATCATGCGGCGGATTTCGTCGGTCTTGAGGCCGAGGAACATCGGCCGGCGGACGCCCGGCAGGACGACGATGTCGTACAGCTCGTGGGCCAGGCCGCCAATGCGCACCCACTCGACAACGTCGCCGGTTTGCAGGCTGACCACGAAGAGGCCACAACGTGGCTCGACGTTCTTCTCGGCCAGCCGCTGGTCCAGGGCCAGGCCGGCGAACGTCTTGTTGTCGCGAGGCAGCGACGAACCGATCAGGGCGTAGTTGCCGCTGAAGGCCAGACCGCGCAGGTAGCCGGGGCAAAACGTGACCGGCTTAAAACGGCCGGTGGCCAGGTCTACGCTGCCAAAGTCGCCGGTCCCTGAATTGAGCAGCCACAGCCGGCCGGCGTGCCAGCGCGGCGAGTGAGGCATGGATAGCCCGGCGCATACAATCTCCCCGGTGGCCACCTCCAGCACGATACCGCCATCCTGGCGACGGTCGCGCCAGCCGTCGGCGGCGTCGCTGCGGCTGACGGCAGTGACGTAAGCGGGCCGGCCGTCTTGCAGCGCCAGCCCGTTGAGGTGGCAGCGGTCTTCGGCCGCCAGCCGGCTGATAAAGGGCGGCTGCCACAACGGCCGGAAGCTGTGCGTCTGGCTGACCGTCGCCAGGCAGCTAAACAGGGTGTTAGCAAATAGGACCTGCCCGTCGCCGGTCACGGCAATATCGTGGATGTCTATATCCCCGGTCGTATAGGCGACTTGGGGCAGGTAGAGGCGGTCATAACCGTCGTGCAGTTCGCCGGGGGCCAGGGCGTTTTCGAAGCGCCAGAGCTGGTAAAGGGTGCTGAGGTAGATGGTCTGGCTATCGCTCCACAGCCCCATGGCCCGGTTAAAGGTGCGCTCGAAGATAGAGAGGCGGCCGTTCGGCTGCAGGCCAACCAGGAAGAGCTTGCCGGTCTGGTACGTGGAAAAACCGAAGCTGGCCCCCTGCCTGGCCAGCCAGCCGGCAAAATTGCGCGAGGTGAAAAGTTCAAACTTAACGTCAGGTTCGCCGAGCAAGAGTTGTTCCCCTGAAAGTTTTGAATTAGGGTGGCAGCAGCACCTGGTCCAGGTTGGCCGCGACTTCGTCGAGGGAGCGAAAGACGTGGTGGGAAAGTGAAAATCGGCCGGCGTGGCGTGGCCGCCGGGCACAGCCACCAGGACCATGCCGGCGGCTATGGCCGCCCGGCCGCCGGGGACTGAATCTTCCAGGGCCAGGCACTCTTGCGGAACAACACCCAACCGGCCGGCGGCCAGGAGGTATAAGTCGGGAGCCGGCTTGCCATATTGGACCTCGTCTCCGGTGGCCAACACCCGGCCGTCGGTTAACAGACCCAGTTGGGCCAGGATTTCTTCGGCGTGGGTGCGCCGGCTGGAGGTCGCTACCGCCCAGGGCAAGGCCCGCTTTTCCAGCTCACCCACCAGGCGCATCAGGCCGGGCATGACGGGAATACCTTGAGCGCGCAGCACAGCCATGGTTTGTTGTTTTTGCTCAGCCAACTCGGCCACGGCCGCCGCCAGGCCAAAGGTCTCGGCCACCAATTGGATGGTGTCGTCCATCCGCAGCCCGACCATGCGGGTATAAGTGACGTTGTCCAGGGTGTGACCGTAGCCCTGTAACACCTGCTCCCAGGCCTGGCGGGACACCGGTTCAGAATCCACCATCAGGCCATCCAGGTCAAAGACAACTGCTTTTAGATAGGACATAGGGGGCCGGCGGTTCAGGCGGCCGGCAATAATTCCTTGCGGGCCTGGCCGTGGGCCACAAAATCAGGCAGCCGTGACCAGGTCCTTTCCATTACTTTTTGTAGACTAATAGACAGCATCACCCGGCCCGTTTTTGGGTCACGACCTTTGATAAAGTCCGTTGGCACGTAATAATCATCGCCATACTCGAAATTTTCCACTTCCAGGTACGTGTCGTAAAAACCCAGCTCCGGGTCAACACCGCCAAGGCGGTGAAACAAGCTTTGGGCCAGGCCTAACTTCTTGTTGTCGGCCGTCCAGACCTCTTCCAATCTCTTGATGTCAAGTTCCATGTGACTTACCTGTCCTCCCTTGAAGCATACTGCAGCAGCCTACAAGAGTCTCTAAGCGCCTTGCATACTCTTGAATCACCCGTCTGTATCAGGATTCGTCGTCGGAGACGGTGGCGGGTTGGTCGGCGGCGGTGGGTCGGTAGGTTCGGGCGGCGGGTTGGTGGGTCGGGGTGGTTGCGTGGCCTGTGGCGGGTTGGTCGGCGCCGGGGACGGTAGCGCTGTCAGCGTTTCCAGGGGGCTGAGGTCAGGAGTAGATGTGGGCGGTCGGAGAGTCGGGCGCGGCGTCGGCGTGAAGGTCGGCCGCAGCGTCGGGATGAGCTCTGGTGTGCCGGCCGGCGTCTCGTCCGCCACAGGAGTAGCCTCCACGTCTGTAGCCCGCAAGGGGGCCGTGGCTGGCGCGCCGGGCGTGGCCAAGGGCAGCACTTCCTGGACCGTTGCGGGTGTGGCGGCAGGCGCGGTCGGTGTGGCTTCCTGGCCATTCATGGGATTGAATAAGAGGAAAGCGCCGGCCACTACGGCCAGCAGCAGCAAAGCAATACCGCCGCCACCCGCCAGGAGTAAAGCCACCGGCAGCTTTTTGCCTCGCTTCGTGGAGACCTGCTCCGTGGAAGCTAAATTGGCAACCGCCGGGGCGGCTGCCAGCGTCGCCGCCAGGGACGGGGCAGTGATGACCGTGGTCGCCGTGGCCACCACCGGGGCCTGGCCGTCCGGCACCTGCATGAGCACGGCGGTAATATTGTCCTTGCCGCCGGCCCGGTTGGCCTTGTCTATTAACTCGCGGGAAGCGGCCGGCAGATCGTGAAAATGGGCCTGGAAGGAACTCAAAATGGCCATGTCGTCAATCATGTCCGAGAGGCCATCACTGCACAGCAAAACAGTATCGCCCGGCTTCAGGGTCAGGCCCTGGTTGGCCTGGGCTTCTTCGGCCGGTTGGCCCGGCTCCAGCACCATCCGGTGGTCTATCTCAATTTGAAGTTTGCCTCCCAGGTGGCGTTTAATGACGTTACGGTTGGGGTGCTTGCGGGCCTGTTCCCTGGTCAAGAGGCCGGCTTCAATGGCCTCCTGGGCCCAGGTGTGGTCGGTGGAAAGTTGTCGCAACTCTCCTTTCCGCAGCAGATAAATCCGGCTATCGCCCACGTGGGCGGTGTACAGCCGGTTTTCCACCACGGCAGCGACGACAATGGTCGTGCTCATTCCCCGGTACTCTTCGTTGCTCTGGCCGGCCTGGTAAACGGCCTCGTTGGCTGCCAGGATGGCCTGCTCCAGGTGGCCGCTGATATTGTTGACCCGCTCTTGCTGGTCAAAATATTCCTGGACTCCGTTCACCGCCAGGCGGCTGGCTACCTCGCCGGCAATCTGGCCACCCACCCCGTCGGCGACGACGGCCAGGTTCAGCGTTCGCTGCCCGTCCAACTTCCAGGCAAAAACGCCAAACGAGTCTTCGTTATGCTTGCCGCTCATACCCTCGTGGGTGGCATGGCCCAAATTTAACTCAGTAATCGCCGGCAAACGTTCCATAGGGGACTCTGCTACTATCATCTAGCTACGCGGGATGTATACTTGGGTATCGGTGCCTTCTTCACGATGTGATGAACTCAAGATTTGCGTCGGGTCATTGTCGGCGACGGCCGAGGCGAGGTGGAAACGCAAATGGACCCGGCCGAAATGGATTTCGTCCTTGTCTTTTAAGACGCGGGGCGTCAGGCCAATACGCTCGTAGTTCAGATACGTGCCGCTGGCGCTGCCTTCGTCGTAGAGGCGGTAAGCGCTGTTACTTTCCATGATCCGGGCATGGAGGCGAGAGACACTGCGGTCGTTAAAGGGAATTTGGACCAGGTTCGGATCACGCCCCAGGGCGATGTTATTGCCCAAAATGGGGATCATGCCGGCATGTTCGGGAGCGTACTCCAGGGGTTCCAGGTAGGCGCCGGTAACGTCGCGAATGGCGAAATCCGGCGGCATAATAAAGGTGGTATCCTTATCAAGGGGGCCAGACGGTGGAGCCGCCGAAACGGCCGCGCCCGGCGACGGCGCCTGGGTCGAGGCCGCCCCACGGCGGCGAATGAGGACCACGGCCACCACGGCCACCACGGCCAGCAAGAACAGGCCAGCCAATCCGCCACCAATGAGGAGCAGATTCCGCCCCAGGGTGGCCGGCGACGAACTACCCTCCTCCTGCCCGGCCGGTTCCGAAGTGGCGGCGGCCGGGACTGTCGCCGTGGGCGCGCCCTGTGGCCGCTCGACCTCGATGGTTAAGGGTAGCGGCTCGCTAACACCCTGCAAGCCCAGCTCATCTGTGACCCGCACCTGGACGTCGTAGGTGCCGGCGTCCAGCGCCCCGATGTCCCAACCAAAGGTCAACCGGCCGCCGTCATCCAGGACAGGGGTCGCCAGAGGAAATTCCCGGCCGTTGACGATGAGCAGGACCTCTTCTAACAGGCGGGGATGGCCATCGGGCCATTCAACCTCGGCGGCCATCGGCTGGCTGGTCGGCTCCATTTCCTCCAGCGGCGTGTCCGGCGCCGCCGCTACCCGGCGAATGGGCACACTATTATCTATGGCCAGGCTAACAGCCGGCGGTTCAATCGTCAACTCAAAGGACGCGGTTACGCTGGCCCCGCCTAGCTCGACGATAACGGTGTGCGAGCCACTGCTGCTGAGGGTCGAGCGGTAGCTGACCTCAGTCTGGACGGCCCGGTTGCGAATCGTCTCAAATAGCGGCGCAGCTTGGGCCGCTTCGGGCATGTGGACGTAAGCGCCGCCCGTGGCGTCGGTCAGGCGGGCCACGTTGTCTATTTCACTTTGATCGGCCCGGCTGCCCAGGATAGCGCCATAGAAGGTCACACCCTGTTCCTGGGCCGTGGCCGCCAGGGCGTCGTAAGCCAGTTGCTGGCCCAATTGCGCCCCGTCGCTATAGAGCAAGATGGCCTGGGAGCGGCCCTCGTCCTGGTTTTCGGCCAGGTGGTCCAGGGCCATCTGGACCATCTCATTGATAGGGGTGTCACTCAGGCTGGCCGGTTCGTAAAAATTAATGGCATTGATCACTTCATTGGGAAAGACCAGGTCGGCTTGCTCCAGGAATTGGCCACCTCCTTCCCCCGGCACCACAATAGTGACCAGGTCTTCTTGTGCCTGGCTCATAAACTGGCGGGCGTAATTGACGATGCTATCCCGCACCTTCTCTCGCCGGGATAGCTCGCCGTCGTCTAACTGGTTAATCGTCGTGTTGGCGTCAATGACGAAGATAAGCTCGACCCCTACCCGGGTCTGCTCGGTGTCAAATTCTGTGAGCTGCGTATCACCCTCGCTGATACGCAGTCCGGCAAAATCCGTCACCAGGTTGTTCTGGCTGTCGGTGGCGGCCAGGCCCAGGACTATCTCGGGGAAATCCGACGTATCCACCCGGACAACCTCCAGGCGGACTCCTTCTTCCTGGGCGGCGGCCGGCCGGCCGGCCGCCCAGACCACGCCGGCCCACAGGGCCGCTATTAACCATGCCAGGAAAATCCTCTTCCTCAACTGCTTACCGTTCGCCATGCCTTCCTAATCAATTCCCTTCTCGCGGGCACGAGTCCTGCACGGGGCAGCATAGTTTTACCAGCCCGGCGCATAAGGGTCAACCGGGATTTACCCCACTAAGGACCCTTTCAGGTATAATCGAATTATATATCACAACCATCATAGGCAAAGGGGCAAGCAATGGCTAGAAGCAAAGGTCACAGGTTCACGATTGCGCCAGGCGTTTTTTTGGCGCTGCTGCTCACAGTAATGTTGCTGGGGAGCGGCCGGAGCGCCACGGCCCAGGAAGCAGGCAAAAAGTTGTTTATTTCCAGTAGTGATGCCAGCAGCGCGCCGACAATTGTGCTCCGCGCCTATGGCATGGATGCCCAGGGAGCACCCCTGAACCTGGCGGCCGAACCCCTGGTCGTGCAGCATAACAGCCAGCCGGCGAGCAACGTGACCGTGGCCGGCAGCTACCAGGCCGGTACATTTACCATTTTTGTGGTGGACCTGCCGGAGGGCGTTGGCGGCCAACTGGGCGCTATCCAGCAAGCTATCGAGCAGTTCGCGGCCGCGCCTAACATGCTTGAGCAAGCGGATTACGTGGCCATTTACCGTATCGGCGAGGCCCAGGCCGACGAATTGCTGACCCCCACCAATTTTTATAATACGGTGCGCAACTTCTTTGCCACCCCTCTGGAACTGCAATCGGGCCCAACTGCCCTGGTGGATAGCCTGGTCACTTTGTTGAACGGCGTCGAGGCGATCAAGCCGAAAGCGGACGTGTATACCTCCCTGGTGGTTATGAGCGACGGCACGGACGTAGTCAGCACCCAGTTTGCGCCCGGCGACGTGGCAACCCGCGCCAGTGAGCTGAGTATTCCGGTGCATACCATCTGGGTAGATAATGAGAGTTTGCAACAGGCCGGCAAGGAAGCGGGCCAGCAATACCTGGCCGAGGTGGCGGCCGGCAGCCGGGGCCTGGCGGCCCGGTTGGACCAGCCAGGTGAAGTCCAGGCCATCTGGAGCCGGATTGCCAGCTTTCGCGACCATACCGTGGTCCAGTACACGGCCGACAACGTGGCTGGTGGCGATTACCAGGTGGTTGTGAGCCTGCAAAGTGACCCCAACGCCCGCGACGAGACGACGGTCACAGTGCCGGCCGGAGCGCCCAGCGTAACGATCAACCTGCCGCCGGAAAGCCGGGAAATCACCCTGCCTAGCCTGGATACGCCCGTCCAGCTCTCCTTTTCGACCACCGTGACCTGGCTGGATGGGGTGCCGCGCCAGTTGACCAGCGCCGAGTTGCTGGTCAACGGGGTGGTGGTCCAGAATATTGACGTCAACAATATCGAGCGTTTCACGGCCCAGATCAGCAACTTCCAGTACGGGACCAATACCGTCCAGGTGGCGGTGGTAGACGAGCAGGGCCGGCGGGCGACCAGCCCCGAGATTGCCCTGGTCGTCAACGAAGGGGCAACCAATATACCGGAGGACGTTCAGGCAGGTGGGGGCCTATTAAGCTCTAATGCCGTGCGCATTGCCCTGGGCTGTCTGGTGGTCCTCTTCCTGTTGGCCTTGCTGGCCGCCTTCGCCTTTGCCGCTCGCCGCTGGCGGATTCTGCACCGCCTGGGGCTGGCCGGCGCGTTGCGGCGTGTGCCTTTCCTGCGGCCGTATTTCCAGGACGCGGCTGAGGTGCAGCATTACGCCCGGCAGGCCGACCGGGTCCGCCGCGAAGTGAAGCGGTATGCTCCGCGAGGTGAAGAACCGGAGTGGGAAGAGAGGGCCGGAGAACCGGAGCAATGGCCGGCGACCCAGCCTTTTGTCCCCGGCGGGCAAAACGCACCTTACCTCGAAGTGCTGGACTCGGTGACCCGGATGCCGCCCAGGATTGAATTGACGGCCGTGGAGAACCGCATCGGCCGGTCGCCGGCCCAGGCCGACATTGTCTTTGAAAACGATATTACCGTTTCCCGCCTGCACGCCAGCATCGTCCAGGAAGGGGAGGAGTACCACATCTACGACGAAAACAGCACCAGCGGGACCTGGGTCAACGAGCAGCGGTTGACAGAATATGGCCACCTGCTGCAGGATGGCGACGAAATCCGGCTGGGCGCGGCGCGGTTGCGGTTTCGGTGGGGGTAGTAAAAGGGAACACAGAGCGCACAGAGAAGGGCAACCGAGGGTTGCACAGAGAGGCGCAGAGAGGGCACAAAGTAAGGAGGAGGTTGGTTATATTGAATGAGCAAGCGTCGTCTACAGTAACGACCCATCAGGCGGGAAGGCTGGTGGTGGTCCGGCCGGAGGCGGAGGTGATGGCCCGGCAGCGGTTGCCTTACTTTGTCGGCATCTCCGGGGCGACGACCGGGGCGACGGGGCTTTCGATGAATCTGGTTATTATTCCGCCCGGTGGCGCGGCCGAGCCGCACCTCCACCGTGGCTATGAGACGGCTATCTACGTGCTCGCGGGACGGGTCAAGACGTTGTACGGGCCGGGGCTGCAAGAATCGGTGATTACTGAGGCCGGCGATTTTCTGTTTATCCCGGCCGACGTGCCCCACCAACCGGTGAACCTGAGTGACAGCGAGCCGGCCCGGGCCATCGTCGCCCGCAACGACCCCAACGAGCAAGAAAGCGTCGAGTTATACAAGCGTGATTGAACTGACCCCTCTTCAACAAGCTGCCGTCGCCGCCGGCCAGCGCAGCTTCCTGCTTGGCCCGGCCGGCGCCGGCAAAAGCACGGCTCTGCACCAGCGCTTGCTGCGGCTGCTCGGCGATGGCGAGCCGGCCTACACCTTGCTGGTCCTGGTGGCCGAGCCGGAACACGGCCAGTCTTTCCTGGACGCTTTGCACCACTCCGGCCTTGGGCCATACGCCGACCTGGAAATTACCACTTACAGCAACATGGCCCGGGAAATGGTGGCCCTTTTCTGGCCGCTGGTTGCCCGGCCGGCCGGTTTTGCCCACGCCTACCAGCCGCCGGCGTTCCTCAGTTACGACCTGGCCCAGTTGCTGATGTGGGAAATTGTCACGCCCATGCTAACTGAAGGGGCCTTTGCCCGCCTGCGGCTGCGCCCCCAACAAATTGTCAGCCAGCTCCTGGACACGCTCAACCGGGCAGCCCTGAACGGCCTGACGCTGGAGCAGGCGACGGCCCGGCAAATGAGCGCCTGGGTGGGCGATCCTGACCACCTGCGCCACTTGCAAGACGCGGCTACGGCCGCTCGCCGTTTCCGCCGCTTTTGCCTGGATAACAGCCTGTTAGACCTCTCCCTGGCCGTCCAGGTCTTTGACACCCAACTGGTGAAGCACCCTGAGTTTCACAAATATTTCAGCGAGCGATACCGCCACCTGATCGTGGACAACGTCGAGGAGCAAACGCCGGCCGGGCAAAATTTCGTGGCTAACCTGATGGATGCCACCCAGACGACGGCTATTGCCTACGACGCCGGGGGCGGCTATAAGCGCTTCCTGGCGGCTGACCCGACCGGGGCCAACCAGTTTTACGGCCGCTGCGAGCACGTGTTTGAATTTGAAGAGCGCCTGACTTCCAGCCCCGGCCTCATTCACCTGTCGAACCTGGCCGAAAATTACCTGATGAACACCAAACAGCCAACAGTCGAGGCCGAACAGGCTATTCTCGGTACGGTCAACGGCCGTTACCGCCGGGAGATGATCGGCCACCTGGTGGAAGCGCTGCTGGAACGGCTGGAGGAGGGGCTACCGCCGCGCGAGATAGCCATTATCGCTCCTTACCTGGACGGGGCGCTGCGCTATAACCTGGCCCACGCGCTGAAGGAGGCCGGCATTCCCTACTTCTTCCTGCGCCGCCGCTCCAGCCCGCGGGAGGAGCCGCGCATCCGCGCCTGGCTGACCTGGCTGGCCTTGGCCCACCCGCAGTGGGAGATTTACCCGGCCGCCTACGACGTGGCCGAGGCGCTCAGCCTGAGTATTGCCGGGCTGGACCCGGCCCGGGCCGAGTTGGCCACCGAGCGGCTTTATGACCCGCAGGTCCCGGCGCTGCGGCCGGTGGACGACCTGCCGGAGCGGATCGCCCAGCGGGCCGGCCGTGACCGGCTGACGCTGGTTGAGGACCTGCGCCTATGGCTGGAAGAGCAGGGCGGCGACCGCCACCCGATTGATACGTTCTTGCACCGCCTCTTTAACACGCTGCTGGCCCAGCGGCGCTTCCAGCCGGAGCCGGACCTGGCCGGGGCAGCGGTGTGCGAGTGGCTGGTGCGGACCGCCGGCCGGCTGCGCCAGGCGGCCCGGCCGATGGGATTGGAGACACCGGCGGCGGTTGGCCGGGCGTTTATCAACGGCATTTACCAGGGGCTGGTGACGGCCGACCCGCCGGAGCTGGGCGACCCGCCCGACCCGGACGGGGTGATGATTTCGACCATTTACGGCTACCTGCTGGCCGGCCGGCCGGTTGAGGTGCAGGTCTGGCTGGAGACGGCGGCCACCGGCTGGTGGGACATTCCCCGCCAGCCGTTGAGCAACGCCTTTGTCCTGGCCCAAAGCTGGCGGCCGGAGCGGCCGTGGACGATGGAGGAGGATTACAAAATTCGCAACCAGTTGCTCAGCCGGATCGTGCGCGGCCTGGCCGCCCGCTGCACCGGCGGCGTCATCCTGGCCACCAGCGACCTGGACCGGCGGGGGGTGCGGCAGGACGGGCCGTTGTGGCGGGCTTTGCAGCCCGTGAGAGAGAGATAAGGTGGGTGATCTGTGATCTCGCTAAACCTTTAATCGTAGAAAGATGTACAAGGCACAAGAAAATCTGCGAGGAAAGACTATAAGCACACAAATGGCCCTTGCCGTTGGGTTTGTGATTTTAGTTGTTGTTGGGCGGGTCTGGCTTGATGCCTGGATCGAACGGCGCCAACAAGCCGTACTCAAAGCTGTTGAAGAAAATGAAAAGCGGTGTAATAGCGCGTTTGTGCCCCTAATTGACGGGCTCGTAGATGTTAAAGAGGGAGATATTGGCTATATGCAGACAATATCAGGAGCCAAGTTCCTGCCATCGGATACCGAAGTACAGTTCGGTTCACTGTTGTTGGGCGGTCCAGCCCCAGTGAGTTCGACCGCCTTGCGTCAACTCGTGAGCTATGGGGCAGATGCCGTACCGTGCCTAATTGCTCACCTTGACGACGGTCGCGAAACTCAACTAACATTCACACACAATATCTCTTTTGGCGGGATATTCTTTGCTAACGAGTACGATTACAACGTACGAACGGTTAAGCTGCCTTTTACGGGAGTGGATGAAGTGCAGGAAGATCAGGTCCCACTAACGCGAAAGGGGTGGCAATACACGGTAACTATAGGTGATCTCTGTTTTGTTGCTCTGGGTCAGATTGTTAACCGGCAATTTAATGCTGTTCGATACCAGCCGACTGCCATTACCATCATTAACTCCCCTCAACATGCGCCCAGCTTGCTGGAGGCCGTCAGGCTTGAGTGGGGAACTTTAACACTAGAAACTCATAAAGAGTCATTATTGAACGATATATACAGACCGGACTATTCCGAACGCAGGATTAATGCACTACGACTTCTAGCGTACTACTACCCTGAAACGGCTAGAGAGATTGGTATAGTAAAGTGAACCCCATTGTCAAGACCACAAATCGGCAAAAATAAGGTGGGTTTCTCTTGACATAACAGTTACCTTAACAATCGAAGTAAACTTGGGCGGG
>JAKEFB010000198.1 GCA_022616275.1 Chloroflexota bacterium | reverse complement strand
TCCGGTAAAGGGTTGACACCATATACTTTGCCACCAAGGGGGCATCTTCACCACCTTTTCGTTTCTCTATTCGTTTTTTAATGTGCGAAATTTAGGCTAAGGGTTGTTCAGTTTCGCCAGCGTTCATGTTCTCCTGCCATCACTGCTTATTCCCCAGAATGTCTTGAAATCTAAGTCTTTGTTTCATATTATCGCCATGAGGCAATCTCTTGAATGCCCATTAAAGTATTGTTCAGAAAACCGTGAAGTTCCGCGGCGTCAGGAAATTCGCCAGCCTGATGCAAAAACCTATTCCTTTGGGTTGTTACATTATCTAAGGCTGATCTTGTTGGGTCCGAGAACCTTCCTCCATTAACACCATAGTCTTGTACGAAGTTAATGCTCCCACCAATCGTTGGGTATGGCATCCGCCCGTCAGGCCGGGGAGAACCGCCACGTCGGTTACATTCCCACAGGACAACGTGAACCAATAGGCTATCTATTGCCCGTGATGCAAAGAGTATTTGTAGGCTCGTTCGTCTCGGTCCATTTCTCAAACGACCTGCTCCGACAATATGGTTGTATTCATCAAGCACAACCCTCATCTGTGGATCCAATGCCCATTGGCTACCAGCTAAGACAAGACTAATAGTACGAACCTCGCGTGCGAATGTTGGCATTACTGTAGCCTCCGTAAGCTTCCGGCACTGACCAACTCAGCGCGCACAGGATTCCAGCCGACTGCTCTCATTGCGCGTACATACCGTGTTTCATCATACTGAGGGCCACGCAGATGACCTGTTACCGCCAGCCATAATTGGTAATCTGGACTTCGAGGCAGCAATTTTCCATTGGAACCTATCCTATACCTTATTAACCTCGCCTTTGACGCTAGGGAGCGCAGGTCTGTTAAGTAAGTACTGCTGGTACATCCCTGCACAACTTGTAATAGAACCGGTACTTCAAACCGAATTTCAAAATCGAACACGAAATAGTACTGCTTGGCGGTCTCCAAAAACCATTGCTTGAGATTAAACACTTGGGCGTTACGCACAACAGTTATGCTGCCTGAAAGTTCCTGCTTGATGCGTGATTCAATTACATCCTTGACCGCCCCAAGTGGCCAATCACCATATTCGCTCACCCTCAGAATACCGCTAGCTTCTCCGTTGCTAAAGCCTTCGAGGTTTTCCGCCATTGTTTTGCGTTCTGAATCCCAAAGTTCAACGTACTCCTCGTTTGGCTGACTATTGTAGAAGGTTCTCGAGAGTTCGGTAAGGGAGGATACTCCCTGATTTACAAGATCGGATATTTGGAAAAAATGAAAAAAATCAAACAATTCTCTTAACAAGCGATTCATGTCGTGGTTCAGTGGGTGTATCACACCTGAGTCATTTATCACGACCAAACCAACTATCGTCTTGCTACCCAAAACGGTTTTTGCCTCAAACAAATCCTCTATTGTCGAAAGTACAAACGACCAGTAGGGGCCCTTAGAGGGAATCTGTGACACAAAAATAGCTGCTAATTTCCCCAAGGAACGCACTATCAGATATGCTGGCTGATTGAGAATTCCAGGAACTTCTGGCTTTAACATAACAGCATGCGCATCCAGCTCCCTGGCCCAATTATTTAGCAAGCTTGTCGCCTTCTTCCGGTTGCCGCTCTTAAACAAACGTTGTTCTGATTTCTGCACGCCAGTCATAACGGAACTCGCCAGTATTTCATGAACTGTTCAACCACTTACGCGAATTCGCCTACGGCATCACTTTGACAAGACACTATCCTATTGGCTAATGTTGCTTGCTCTGGCAAATCCATATCTCGTACTCACAAGAAATCTTGTGGACGCAGGCTGACAATAGCTAATTGTCAGCAATGTGCTGACGGGCATCTCTCAATAGCCACAAAATCCTCTCGCGTACCCCATTGAGGATTTTTTCTAGGTCCGAAACATCGTGGAAAACCTCTAAATCAGGAGGTATTTCCAAACCGATAGGCGCTTCTGCTGCAAACGACACAACCTGGGCGTAGTACTCAGGAACATTGCGTAGTGGCATTGAGAACTCTCGCACACCGCGATCCCTTGCAGCGTGGATCTTCCTGACAACTTCGGCTATTGGATGCGCAATTATAAAGGGGACAAAACGCCACTTGTCAATTACTAACTGCCCTGTTTCCTGAGAAAGGTACTGGAACTTGACATAGGGTCTAACCAGTCTATACGGAGCCCAGTTTTCCATCCAAGCCTCAAAAAGCTCTTCATTATCGAACTGTCTTTGGAAGGAATCGTAGTCCTCGTAGCCCGTAAGTTCTTTAGTCAACCAAGTGACATACTTATCTGAGAGACCAATCCGCTCGCATAAGTCAATGCTTAACGTTAAAACATATGGTAGTTGGGTATCATCTCCGTAGAGACTTTTTTGAATATCCCTGATAAGCGTTTCGATAAGGGTTACTTCGCTCTTTGGCTGGCCACTTAGCTCTAAGGAGTTATTAACTGCTATTTTCGTGCTACCTTCCTGAAAGACATCACCATGCCAGGCCAAGGTCCCACGACCTATTTGAGTTGGGCCAGTGATGACAGAGCTAGATGAAGTCTTCGTCTCATCGCCACTATTTCGATGAGAAAGAAGAGAGAATAACTCAATAGCGTCCTTGAAAGCTGCTACAAGACCTGCTACACCGAGCAAGCCAGCAATGAGCAGCACCAAGTCATTGTTGAACGATGCTGGAAGAATCGGCTGGACATACTTACTGAATGCCCATACCGCTACTGTTAATACAGCAATTAGCATTAAAGCGTAGCCAACGTAACGGTGCATTGTCTCAGGGACCCTGTAATTGATACTCTGAAGCCTTCAGAGCTTCTACAGCGGCAAAACCCTGCGTTTTTTTAAAGCTCATTTTATGCACAAAATTTGTTAGTGAGTCCGAAGGGTCAAGTAATTGAAAATTAAGCCTGCCAAGAGTTTCTCGTGGTATGGCGATGGAAAGAATCGGCTTTTCCTCTACATACCCTGTCTGTGAATTCAGGATGTTTCCTAGAGCTGTAACGATGACCACTTTAAGAGGCAAAAGGGCAAAAAGCTCTCGCGCCACCCGCAACACACATCCGGTTACATAATCCTGGTAAAGCGCGTAATATTGTGATTTCGGCATGTTCTTTACCGATAGCTTTCCACTCTGTAGCAAGCTTTTAATTTCTTTCGGGATGACTGCCTCATCATTTACCCGCAACGTAACTTCCATCAAGGAGCCATCTGATTCATCGTCAATGCTAAAGTTCAAGCTCGTGCCAAGCTCGGCAATTTCGGCAAAGGGGCTAAGTTTTGTTATTGCTTCAAGGTAGGCGTTTACATCTCTGGCGATTATTCTTTCCGCAAGCTCGCGTTCAGCTCTCCATTCGGCGTATTCCACCCGGTATTCTCGCAATGCTTCCTGGTACGCTTTATTATCCTTTTCAGCCGCATCCCCAATCGCTTTAGACAGCTCTTCTCGTTTTGAATCTGATCGTTTCAACAGTTTGTCCAACGCCGATGGTTTATAGTTTTCCAAAGCAGTTCTGGCGCTTGATTCAGAAGCAGTAAATTTGTCTCGTTGAGGCTCCTGGGGAGTTACACCTGAAGATAAAATTGCTTGCCAGTCAATGTCCTGGCCAACATCCTTATGGACTGAAGTTAGTACCTCAATGTAGTTCTCGTAGACTTCAACCTCATAGGCGGCTCGCTCCAGTTCATGCATCTTCGCTAACTGTTGCCGCCGCTTATCCAATTCATGCTGTCTCCGTTTTGCATCTCGTTCTGCTCTCCTTGAAGCGGCAGCGGCCGAGCGTAAAACTCCTCTCCATGTAGGCATTTTGCCCTCCCTTCTTGTCTACTAACAAACTGGTAGCTTAAGCATTGTGCTGCAATACACTCAAGCCTTCCTCGTCATCTTCCAAATCTCGACTGGCACACTTGCCTCGAATATCGCTGTCAAAGGCAAACTCAGATTTCAATTGTGGTTCGCCGTAGAGTTTGTTTGGTTTGTATCCTAAGCTCTGCATCCATAATACGAATTCTTCGACGTATGGCTGGTTCGCAGCAGATTTATGACCCTGGGTAGAGTGAATAATAAATTGAAGGCTCTCATCGAGTTGAACGGGTTTGTTACCGAAGTAGTAGAAGTACGTCGAAAGCAAAGCGTATCTACCACTTAAATCCCGTCTTCGATTTCTCTCGTCGTGAACGCTCCAACGTATCTTGGGAGGCGATCCACTTGTGTAGTCGTAAATACAGTCTCCAACGCGCCGTCTGTAATCTTTGCTTCGCCAGTTGGGAATTTTCTTCGGATATTGTTCCTGACAAAGGCGGTCATACTCTTGCATTGTTACCTTCTTTGTCACCTTCATTGCGTATACGACGTGGTCGGAAATATCGCCAATAGGAGAGTTGGTAGAACCCAGTCCGACTACCCAATCACCGACTTTTGCCGTTCCTCTTATCTTGGGTTTACAGATGACAAGTGTGCAAATACCCCAAAACGGATTGGGGGCTGCACCGTCGTCATAGCGGAGACAATATGAGTATAGTTTCATGGATCGAAAGTCCTTACACTTGAACGAGTCGGCCACTTTTGGTCATGACAAAGTAAGCTAATGGTAGGCGTCAGCCGCTCGACACAGGTACATGTCGGCTGGAGCAACTGGTTAGCCACCTTTCAGCGCCTTCCGCCGCGCCTTCAGCAACACCTGCCAAAGCTGTTCCCATTCCATGCTGTCGCATAGGCGAATGGGGCGCGCTGCATGAATCCGTGCCAATAGCGCCTCGCGTTTCACCCACTCTTCGGGATGAGTCTCCGCTGAGATTTTCACAAAACCGGTGGTCGTCTTTTTATTGTGGCACCACTCACAGAGCAATTGAAGATTATCGAGGTCGCTACTACTGCCGTGAATGTGGTCAATCTGATTACCGGGTTTTCCGCATTTTCGACATCGGCCCCCGTCGCGTGCAATCACCGCATCACGAATAGTTTGGGAAAGACGGCGTGCCCGCTCCGCGTACCCTCCACCAAGAATAAGGGCAAGTCGAATTCGCAGCGCCTCTTGAACATCTGGTTCATTGTAGCGTCCATCATTAAGGCATGCCCGAAAGTAACGAACGAACTTGGCCTCGTCTCTGCAAAGGTCCGAGCAGAAGAGCGCTGCCTTGTTCACCAGGCTATCGCAGTTCGGACAACAAAATGGGAACAAAGCCAGTGCCTCAACTGTCTGAGTACCGGGTGAGGACGGATTGGACGGCATGTTTCTCCCTCCTTCTGGCGGCTAACGCCGGAGTTCAGTTAGGTGTAGCGAACGATTCATCGCTTCGACCAGTTGTTCGGGCCTGAGAATGACAAGGTTATTGGCGTTAAAAGTATTCTTGCCTACACTCCCCAAGAAATCCCAGTACGCCTGTAATTTTACGAGAGATTGCACCTTCTTGTCGGTCCAGCCCACCACAATGCCTATCCGGCCAAGGGCAGCAGCATTGACCGCTCCACCAAGTAAATGCTTGCGGGAAACCTCATTCTCAACCTCGATAGCCAATAAACAGCGAGCATTTTCATTCAGGGTTTTCAACTCTTCAAAGCTTGAAAAATGAAGTGCCTGACTAATCTGTCTATCGAGGGTCCGGTAACGTTGAACATTCTCGCGATGAGAAGCTAGAAGATATCCAATAAACGATTTTGACGAATCCATAAGAAAGTTATACTGTTCAATTTGGTTGCCTCCCCGCACTGTGGAAAACGGTCCGACGGCTATATCGATTCTAGGTGAGTAAAGTCCGCTGATATTCGTAATCGCACGCCATTCGATTTCGATAGCAACACCTGGATAAAGGTGCTGCAGTTTCCTTGCTGTTTCATACTGAAATGACTGCGGGGATCTTGTGGCTATTGCTAATGTCATTTGTCATTCAGGTGTAATCTGAAGTGCCCAACGATTATAAGGATTGATGCGGCGTGGAGTGTTCGGGGCTGCCGCAGAATCTATATTGAATTAAAGCCAGCAAGATGAGAGTATGATGAAGCTGCCCAGAAGCAATGATACAGACTGGCTAGAGGAATGTCAACGAATATTGAAGGGTAGCTTCGTTGGGTGGCTTTTGCTCCTACCAGGTTTGAACTAACAAGCCAAGTGATGGCTTATTGGTCATAACATGAGCCTATTGTGGCAGCCGGCCGCGATGAAAACGACAGGGCTAACGGTGTGTATCAGGCGCATAGCGAAGCTTAACACCGCCGGCTGCAGGTGTGCGTTGGGCGAACTGCCTAGTTAGGATACTGCAACTCACCGACACCTGCTTTTCCCAACTTAAGGGTGACCTTCGGCCTCATTTTAGATGAGGAATAGATTTTAGATTCACAATCGCAATCCTAAATCCCATACTACCGCTAGCCGCCTCCGGGAGGTATCCGTCACGATAGGCACAACGTCCATTAATGGCGCGTTCTGCATATGAGCCGCCACGCAAAACGCGTGCGCCTGGGGCATTGAGATCTTCGCGACCATCATTAGCGTAAGTGTATTTAAAGACGGGTTCATCATGGGAAGGCCCCCACAGAGTTCGTGTCCATTCCCATACATTGCCACTCATGTCAGCCAGGCCATAAGGGCTTGCGCCGTTTGGGTAGCAACCCACCGCAGTCGTAAAACTCTCGCCATAATGATCCAAGTTGGCCTTGTCGTACACTAAGGGATCATCACCCCATGGATAAATGCGCCCATCCACACCGCGGGCAGCCTTTTCCCATTCGGCTTCACTGGGCAAGGTCACCGACCAGCCCGATTCCAACAACTGTCTCAACTCTTCTGGTGTATTTTCAAACTTGCGTAGCTTGCCATCCAGCCAGGTACAATAAGCCAGGGCGTCGTTCCAGGTGACGAAGCTGGTGGGATGGTTGTCCCCCAATATACCCAGGCTGTTAGCATCGACGGGCTGGTAACCACTGTCATTGACAAAGGCTTTGAACTGGTCGGCGGTCGTCAGGTATTTGGCGATGTAATATGGATCGGGCAAAACGAGCCTATGCTGCGGTAGCTCAACTGCCAACGCTTGCTTATCCCGATCGGGATCGGAACCCATCAGGAACTCACCTTCCGGGATACGATAAAAGCCAAGTAGTGGCTCAACCGGTAAGCACCAGGTAGTTGGATCGAAGCGCGGGTCGCCAAGCTGAGCCAGGGCGTCCCCGGCAGAGTTGCGCTCGGATTGCTCGGCATGCGAATCGCGCAGGATACCCATCAAGCGCCGGGAAAATTCTGTCCTTTCGGACTCATGAATCCGCCCTACCGCGCTGGAAATGCGCGTGCGGTCGCCGCTCAACAATTCCCCCCACAATCGTTCGCCACTCGCTTCTGCAAGGCCAGTTGGGTCAACAGCACTGCTAATAGTAAGGTAGAGATACTTTTCCAGCTCTGCTTGGGTCAGATTGGAGAAACATACCTCTGGTACATCAGCCTCATAGAGTAGCATGCGGTGAAGATGCAGGTAAAAACTGTCGGCCCATTTCGCAACCAGCTTGCCCGGTGGCGTTGCTCCTTCACCCGACATGGAATTCTGCAACTCCAGCAGATACATTTCTAAATCACGTAGCAACAGTGGGGCATTCACCCAATCCCGATACAATTCGGGATAACGGCTTTGGATAGCAACTACCTTGGCAAGGCGGGTGGATTGGAGATCTGCTAATTCGGGACGACGATCAGCCATGCGCTTATGTAGCCAGAAGACATTTAAGGCACGCTTAATCTTGCGCGGATTGGCCTCGATCCCAAGCGCAAATGCCTCGGCAGCTGATTCAGGGAGATCACGCATCTCAGCTTTTATGAAATTGATCATGTTCTCCTGGGTCACCGGTGGCAGGTAGAAGGGAAGTTGGATTATTTTTTCGATATAGTCGTCGCCGGTGATTGGGATCACCGCCTCAACCTCGCCGTCGACAAGGAAATCGCGATACTTAACACGAATGCCCTCCACGATTACCTTGGGGTCGACGGCAATGACAAATACGCATCCCTCGGCATCTAAGAAAACTTTAATGGCTTCCAGGATGTCTATGGCTTTATCAGGTAAGCAGCGATCCAGATCATCTATAAACACGACTAGGCGCGCTTTGTAGCGATCACAGTACTGTTTGACCAGTTTTTGGAATTGTTCGCGGAACTGTTCGAGGAATTGAATATGTGCGATCTGTACGCGTGTCTTCTGTCGCTGGAAGGCGGTCATGAGATCTTCTGTCCAATTGCTGGCCTTAGCTCCAGCCAATTGTTGCAGATCGGCCAAAATCCCCGCCCCAGGTATATATGGCAAGGCGAGTTTGACTGCGCCCTTGAGCCCACCTTTAGCAAGCTGGCCCCAGTCCACCTCGAAGCGCCCCAGTTCTTCCCGGTCTACATCGTGATACAGAGCGGTCTGCAGGTCGTCAATCTGCTGGTTGAGTTTTTCGTCTTCCCCAGTGCTCGGTGTGTCACCGTTCTTAAGGGGGCGTAGAGTCTCAAGGACGCTGCCAAGCAGCACCCGCCACAGAGAAGATTCTTGATTGTACTGCCATGCGTTAAACCACAAAGGCTCCTTGACCTCGCTGAGCTGTTCCTGGAGCATTAGGAGCAGGCTCGTCTTGCCTGCCCCCCAGGCCCCGAACACGCCGATGGTCAGCGGCGTCTCAGCGTTGCGTATGACTTCCAGAATAGTGTCACGATAGGTGTCGAAAGAAAGCTCATCACGAGTGGTGGCTTTATCGGTCCGAATCGATGAGGTTTGGCTGTTGGTCATATGTATTCTCCAATTGGCTTGTCACTATGGTGTCTACTTTGGTAGAAGAAACCCAATGACAACTATTGAAGCGCAACCACAAATATGAATAGAACCTTCTTCGGTTTTATTATCACCTAATGGGTGTGGATCCTAGTGTACCAGACCAAGTTTCGAACGGACGGCCGCTTCGTTCGTCGCCTTTGAAGAAGGCCAGGTAGGTCATGACCAGGTAGTGGACAAATTGGTGTTTGAGTAAAACCCGCTCTTGGGCCAGTTCATGAATAGCATGCCAAGTACCGGAGTTAAAGTAAATCTGATTAACAGGACCCTGGGCGTCATGCTCCACGCGTAAAGGCACTACTTCATGTTGATGCGTGTGGCCATAGACAATGTAATCGGCCGTCCTGTCCTCTAAGGCCCTCTCCTGGAACGCGTGCTTAGCATAGGGAGTGTCTCCTTTCCAGAACAGTTTCTGAATGATCATGACCAGGCGACCAATATCGTCGAAGGGTAAGCCCCTGGTAATGCCTAATACGATCTTTAAAAAGTCTGCATTATCCAGAGCCAGGTTTTTGTTCTGCTCTTTGACAAAGGGAAGATTGATGAACTGTTCGGCTAATTCGTTCCAGATATCCTTGATTTGATTGTTTACTGACTTTGTCAGACCGGCGCTATTTAGAAGACCGGCAATCCAAACAGGAACGAATAAGGAGGGCCTTACGTTGGCTAATTCGTCCAGTTCCTGGCTAAGCCACGGCGGCAGCACGTCTTCCATTCTTTTATGAACTTCGGCAGGGAACCGGTTTATTAATTCGACGACGATGGCGTCGCCCAAGGTGGCAGCATTGCGCTCCTTCTTCTCCTCGTCGTAGTTGAATGAATCATAGATATCGCCGTGACGAGCAAATACCCGGTATTGTCTATACATCTCCATAAGCGATGGCAATTCATAGGGATCATGGGGAAAAGGGCCGGGTGGATTACTCAGCCCCAACTCGTGACGCACCTTCTGGCGTATCGGCTCAAATTCCGGCCGGTCTATGTGATAGAACCAGTCGTGGTTGCCAACCAGGTAATGAATTCGCACCGGAACGGGGATTTTTTCTTTAGCCTTGAGGTCAAGTGCGCCGCTCGAAGTGGGAACGGGTAATTGGATGGCTTCGCCGACGCTGCATTCCCTTAGAATGCGCAAAGCGTTGGCGTTCTTTTTCAGAATCGCATCGGTTATCGTCCCGATCTTGGCGCTAAAGGCGTGGTTTTCGTAAGGGGTCCACGGCCGTACCTCCTCAGATTGCCCTTCTTCTTTGTCCTGCCACTTGTCAGAACGAAGCAGGTCGAAAATATCGCCGAGGAGCACCAGGTCAATGGCCTCAATCGGCTCATAGTGGTCACCCTGACGCTGAGAGGCGTCGAGCGCCAGTTCTTGCAGCCGAGTGCGGAAATCCTCAAAGGCGCCGGCCTCAATCGTTCTTCCGGTTGTACCGTCGGTCAAATGTAAATCACTAATGATGACGAGCATTTCAGTTCCCTCCACTTATCGCTCTTAGAGATGCCAGGCTTTTACAAGCGCTTGATGCCTAAACGGTTACTAGCAGGTTAGACGGCCACCCTGACTGACCGGCCGGAAACCAAACAAAACACACCACCACGCCCTCGAGGCCAGGTTTGCCGTCTGTGTCTCTATTATCTTGTGCCGTCTGACTTATTCCGAAAAGCAGTAAACTGTGTAACTACCCGTAACTGGACTTTACGCTGGTGGCTCCTTGGTTTCTTGGCAGGGATCTATTGGCTGCGCCCACCAGGCAATTTATATTATATGGAAACCAGGAGCGATGTCAACGCTTGCAGCTGGTCATAATATGTTTTGGTTAACATGTGCCCTATATGGGAGCGAGGTGGAGGGAGGTCAACGAATTCGGAAGGGAAAACTTTGGGCTTTCCTTTTACTTCATCTGGGTCCTCAAGCGAAAAGCAATGGCTTTTTGGTCATAACATGAGGACGTTGTGGCCTATCACCGGCCGCTATGAAAACAACAGGACTACCTGGTGTGGGCACCGGCCGCATGCGGTGTCAGGCGGCCGGACGGCTGCTGACGCCGGGCAACCAGGCGAGGACGCGTTGGATTTGTTTGTCCCAGGCGGCCCAGTCGTGGCCGCCTGGGCCTTCTTCGTAGGTCAGGGCCAGGCCCAGGGCGCTGGTATGATCGCTAAAGCGGACGTTGTCTTCGTACAGGTAATCCTCTGTGCCACACCACTGGTAGAGGTCGGGCGGACGTCGCCGCGTTGGGCTAATTGTTCGGCCAGATGGAAGAGATCGTTGGGGCTGCCGGCCAGGCGGCTGGCGTCGCCAAAGATGTGTTTTAGCTCGCCGCCGCCGGCCGTTGCTTCGGCCTGGGCCAGGCGGGCGACGTCCAGGGCGCCGGACAGGCTGGCGACGGCGCGGTAGCGGCCGGGATGGGTCAGGGCCAGTTTGAAGGCGCCGTAGCCGCCCATTGACAGGCCGGCGACGTAGTTTTCTTCGCGGGCGGCGGAGAGGGGAAAGTAAGCGCGGGCCAGGGCCGGCAATTCTTCGCTGACGAAGGTCCAGTAGCGCTGGCCGGTTACCATGTCGGTGTAGAAGCTGCGCTGGACGGCCGGCATGACGACGGCCAGATCAAGGGGTTCGACGTAGCGCTCGATGGAGGTGCGTCTTTGCCAGATGGTGTGATCATCTGACATGCCATGCAGCAGGTACAACGTCGGATAGTTATGCTGCCGGGATAACGGGGTTGCCCCCTCGCCGGATGCCACCGGGTCAGGCAGAATGACAGTCATGGTGGAAGTCAAGCCCAAGACCTGCGAAAAGAAATGACAATGAATGAGAGCCATCCTAGCCAAACCTTTAGGGATGCGGATAGATCGCCAGAAAAATAACCCCTAAACCTATAAAAGGCACGCCTACAAAGGCCGTCACAATACCCAGCGTCAGGAGGATGCCCACGCCGGCAAAAATTGCTCCTAACAGGGCAAAAATACCGGCCGTAATGGCCCAGCCATCAGCCATCAGGATGCGCCTTACGTAGCGATCGGAGATCGGCCGTGGCGGTGGCGGGGGTGGCAGGGAGTCGTCGTCGTCGGGCGCTGTGTTCGTAGCCGGAAGCGGCAATATGCCACCGCAGTTCTTACAGTTGGATTGAAAGGTGATGTAATTGGTACCGCACCAGGGACAGGTAATCATGAGGTTGATTATAACAGGCCCTCTTCGACAGGCCGAACCATGTGAACGGCTGGCCGCCGTAGACGTCTATTGGCCCGCGTTTGACGCAACCGGCACGCAGAAGTCAAGCGAGCGCTCCCACTACATCCTGTGGCTGGGGGAAGACGAGCAGCCGCGCGTCCGGGTCGCACTCACCAGGACCAGGTGACCCGGCCGGCCCCTGGCTGATTAACCTGAAAACATCATGATCATGAGCACCTTGATCGCCCGGCCGGGACAAATGGGTATTGAGCTTAGGAACTGAACACTAATTGGAGCAGGTAGATGACCTGTCTGACGTATAAGATAGATAGCAACGTCCATAAAACGGCCGCCAGGTGAATGAGGACGCTGCTTAGACCAACGGCCGGCAATGGGCAGCCAGGCGGCGTTTGGCGGCGCAAGCGCCAGAAATGGGCTACCAGGCGCCACAGCGTCGCCAGGGGCAGGGCAAGAAGACCGACAATAAATATACCCAGCACAACGCCGGAGATGTCCAACCGTTGGTAAATGTCCGGCGAATCGGTAAAGATACCAAAAGCAAACGCCAGTTGTGAAATGACCCCACCGCCGGTTACCACCACGGCCATAATGGCGTAATACCAGGCCGACGGAATAAAGCGGAAGGTTAGCGATTGCCAGGGGACGTCCGGCAAGTAGCGCTGCAAGTCCTGGCGCAGGTAAGGGTAGCCGGTGGCCAGGGCCGGAATTCGCAGCCGTCTTTCCCGGCCGACCAGCTCGACGTAGGAAATCAGATCAATCGCGTGCCGGCTGATGCAATAGTCAACGGACTGTACGGCCGATATGGCGGCCCATTGGACGGACAAGGGGCTGTCTCTTTTGCCGCCGGCCATGGTCAGGCCGCCGGGGTCAAGGAGGATACGCAAGGGAGGATCACGGCTCAAGATATGAATAGGCAGGCCAAAGGAGATGAACAGGCCCAGCCCCAAGTAGACCACCTGGAAAACCCAAAAAGCCACTATCGGCCAGGCTAACAAGAGGGCCAGGGCCAGGCCGCCGGCCATTCCGCGGAGGAGCGCGCTCTCGGTCAGGGCCAGGGGAACAAAAGTGGCGGCAAAGGTAAGCAGGGTAATGAGGACGAAAAATATCAAGGAAATCAGCCACCGGTAGCCGCCGGCCAGTTGAGAGGCGTAACGGACCATGTACTCGCGCCGGCCGTCGTCGTCAGGCAGCGGTTCCCCGGCCAGTTGCTCCATTTGATTCAAGACGGCCGTCCGCCGCAGAGATTGGTCCGTTTCGTCATAATACCTGGCAGCCTGCCGGAAAGCAGCCAGCGCCGCTTCCCTGTCGCCGGCCTGGGCGGCAAAGGTTCCCAGCCGCTGGTAAATGGCCGCCGCACCACGCCGTTGCTGGTAGCGCTCAAAAATGTGTAGCGCCGCCTCCATCTCGGCCGGCGCCACCTTTTCCTGTCCTCGTTTGCGAATGAGTTCGGCGCGCCAGTAAGCGACGTAAGCCTGGCGATATTCGCTGTCGCCCACGTATTCCCAGGCGGCCAATTCGTCTATTAACTCCTCGGCCCGATTGAGCATGCCGACCTGGATAAACATGCGAACTCGACCCACTTTGACATCGTAAAGCGCCTGTGGGGAGGATACGCCGGCTAATGTGGTTTCGGCCTGGCGATAAGCGGCGGCGGCAGCCAACATGAACCGGGCGGTTATCCAGTTCTGATAGCTGAAACCGACGTTAATAAACGGCAATCGTTGCCAGCGACGACCCAGTTGCCGGTAAATGTGGGCCGGCAGATAGAGAAAACGATAGAGTTGCCTGGACCACGGCCGGTTAGCCGCCGGCAACGTCGTCGGGGTGATCCCGCCATTAAAATCGGCCATTTCCTGGTATAAATCGCCAATCCTTGACCAGGTCAGCGCCAGCCCCAGGGTTTCTCCCGCCTGGCCAAGCAGGCGGACGCTTTGTTGCAGATGGGAAAGCCCCTCAGACCAAAACTGGCGGGCGGTTAAAACCTGGCCCAGGCCGCGGTGGATAACTCCTTGTAAGGCCGGTGACTGGCTGTAGGCCAGCACGGCGCGAAACAGGCATTCAGCCTGGCGCAGGTTTCCGCTCAATAAGGCCGTCCAGGCCCGGTATTGGGCCAGCGTCGCTCGCCCATTGGGCGAGAGCAAAGGGCGCAATTCGCCCAGTGGCTTGATGACTTCCAGCGCCGTCCCGGCCAGACCACGCACGTAGGCGTCGTCATAGAGACGGGCCAGCCACTCCCAGCCGCTGGCATCGCCGGCGGCCAGCAGGTGGTACATGCCGGCTCGCGCCCAACGGAATCGTTGGCTGGCGTCTGCTGCCTCGGCCAACTGGCGGAAGCAATAGTCGGCCAGGTTTCGATTGACTTCAACAAAGTCGGGCAGTTTGCCCTGCCAACCGGCGCGCAGCAAAGAGCGACGGATTTCCGGGCGAATAATGGCCCGGTTGGAGGCCACACCGGTCACGATGAGCAGTTGTTCCAAGCTTTGCAAAACCACCCTGGCCTGCTCGCGTGAACCGTGGAGTAGGACCATGATCTCCGGCTCCAACCACAGTGGGACGGCGCTCAGGTAAACCATTCGGGCTTCCGCTTCAGACAGGGTAGCCAGTTTACGGGCTAGATTGGCTGCGGCTGAATCAGCTTGCAAATCCATTGCCTGACATTTTCATCTAAATAACCATGACCTGGTGGGACAAGGGACGCCCGCCACTCTCATTCGCTTTTTTAGCCAGTTCGTGGGGGTGGCCGCGCGTTTCTTCGTAAATGCGCTCTAACAGGTCGCCAGACAATCCACGACAGGTCACCCAATAGGTGCGCACCGTGTCAAAGTCGAAGTTCTCCAACCTGGTCTGAACTGTTATGGAAGTCAACTTGTGTTTGCCGGAAACGTTGGGGATTTCCCGGCCGGAGACGATGACGAGGACGTTCTGAAGGCGGCCGCGGGTTAATTCATCTAACAACTGCTCGACCAACCAACGGCAGGCCTCCAGCGGCGCTTTCTCAAAGCTATCATAGCTTAAGATAACGGCCTGATCTTGGGCCAGAACGGACAATTCTTCGAAAAAAAGGGCGGAAATGCTTTGCTCGAAAGCTTGCTGCTGCCAGCGATCCATTGTTGGCGGTAGGAAGTGGTTGTTGTCGTAGAGGGCAATATCCTGGTAGGCCAACGACGATTCGTCGGATGGTGAACGAGTTACCTCAGGCCAGGGCGCGGCCGGTCGCCACTTCCGGCCGGCGCTCACCAACTCGGACAGGCGCCCCTGATTCTTGAGGTATGTAATGAGTTCCCGGGCGATGTTATCTTTGCCCTGACCGGGAAATCGTTCATAGTCAACGCTCAAATCAAAGGCCAGGTTCTGCAGATCGGCCAGGCTAAAGTATTCCGTTAAGATGTGGCGCAGTTGGGCCTGGTCAATCTCTTGCGGTTGGTGGACGACTTCACTTTTCAGGAGGATCGTGTTCTGGGCTTCTATGGTCACCCGGTTGATGGCCGTGCTGGTTGCCGGAAATCGTTGATAACCCAGGTCGCTGATGGCCGTTTGGATGAGCGATAAAAAAGTGTGGGCTCCTTCATCACGAAAGTCCAAACGGGAAAACATACGCTGGTCGGCCATGTATAGGAATTGTTCCAATAAGAATGACTTGCCAATTGCCCCCTCTCCTTCAATAAGAAAGATATGCCGGTTCAGGCGGCCGGCCAATACGTTCTCAAAAGCCTCAAGTTGAGGGAGCCGGTTAACAAACTCGGGAACAAAATAATCCATAGCCGCCAGGTAAAATTCAGTGGATCGAAATGCCCTGAAAACGCGGACATCCTGTCCGCAATTAGCAATTGACGCAGAAAATCCACCAGCCGCAACGGCGCGGGGAACTCTCAGTAACAATAAATTTGACCTCACCCGGTTCCAAACCGGGAACACCATTTTCATGATATTCTGGCTGGAGGCCAAGAATTTCCGTCCCTGCTTGGGGGTTAACCAGGATAATCATAAGGCCATCTGATTGGACGTCTTCGATAGTGACGGCCTGATCGTCCCTGATGGGGTAACCCGCCTCCAGTTGGGCGTTTTCGACAGCGACGACCTGGTAATTGCCGATGGGGTAATTCACTTCCGGTAATTCTTCATCAATCAGCAACACCCCAATCATCAGGCCGTCGCCATAATCTGTCGCGACAGGAACCGTCTGGGTGATGACGGCCCCCTGTAGGGCGAAGCTGTTGCTGGGTAAGCCGGCCGCGCTGCCGTCAACGAGCAGACCGAGATCTTCAATTAGCTGCGCGTCTTCGACGCGGGCTAAGAAGGTCTCCAAATCGCTACCCTGGAGTGGTTGGGAGAGAATTGTTACTCCTCCCTGAGCTGCGGGTTCTTCGTCCGCGGGCCTGGTTGTCTCGACAATTTCTACCGCATTGGTTGGTTCTCCTGTTACTTCTACGACCTGCCCGTCAACGCAAGCAGCGATCAAGAGAGGAGCCACCAGTAAGCCGGCCGTTCTCATCACGGGGTAAAACCAGCGGCTTTTCCGCGCCATATCATTGGCACGGCGTACCGGGAAAAGTTGTTGGAACATAAACGCCTCCTGTAGGTCATTGTGATGATCCTCCCTGGCCATCAAAGACGCCGGCCAGTATTTTGGCTTCGGCAATCCAGGCGGCCGGTTCGACGGCCTGCCAATTCTTGGGCTTGATAATCTTAGCCACCTGGTCGGGCGTCATTTGGGCCAGGTCGGCCAGGGTATCTACGCCGGCCTCGTTGAGACGGCGGGCATAGGCTGGTCCGATGCCCCGAATAATCTCCAACCGGTTCTTGCCGGTATAGTCAAGTTGTTTTTGCAGATTGATTACTTTCGTTTGCAGGCTGTTCGTTTCGACCCCGGCCGTTTTCAGTTTCTCTTCGGCCGCCAACAATTGCTGGCGCAGAGAGTGGGTTTCTGTCAGTTGGCGTAGCAAGCCGTTCAGGTCGGCCGCCTGTGTTTCCGCCTGGTTGACTCTGGCCAGCAGCGCTTCCTTCTCCGACTGTAGCCGGTCAGCCCGCTCAAGCCATTTTTGGGCTGCCTCCAGCTCTTGTTGCCGGTGTTTCATCTCCACATCGGCCACAGCCAGCCGCTGGCAGAGCTGTTGGTTTTCGGCCTGCGACGCTTCCAGTTCATTGCCCACCCGGTTCAAATTGAGCTGTAACTCCTGTTTTTCGGCCGATTGTTGCCCCACCTGCCTGGTTTTTTCGACTAACTCCTGGCTGAGTGACTGGACCATCATTTGCCTGGCGGCAAGCTTGATTTCCAGATCGCGCAGCTCCATCATAAGTCGTTGCACTTTGTTTTGGACCAGGTTTTTTTCAGAAACGGCCGTCTGGACCCGCCGCCCCATGGTGTAGCCATCAATGACCATGGCCAGGAATATACCGGCCAACAAGCCGACGACAAAAGCCAGCACGCCCACGGTATCCATTTGTCCCTACCCTCTTTTCCTGTAAATTGCCAGGCGACAATTCTTGGCGCGTCTACCAGAACGGTAGCCGCACGACCGCTACCAATCCCGCCGAACCTGGCCGGCGCATTAGACATGATATAAAAGTGTCAGGGGTATGTCAACGAGCAGTAAGGATTGAGGCGACGGGGGCAGCCAGGACTCATTCTAGTTGTTGAAGGATGGCTACCACTGGTGTAGCCTGCAGGAACTTCTCGCGCAGGGTTTTGTCCTGAATCGGGTAAGCAATCTGCTGGATGATTTCGGCGGCAATGCGGTTGTGAACGCCGGCCAGCTCCCGGTTGGCGGCAACCCTGGCCAGTTCGGCGTGGATCTGCCACAGCAGCATCCGCCGGGCTGTCTCGTGGGCCAAAAAGAGGGCCTGTTGCCAGAGCTGTTGGGCCACTTCTCCGGCGCCCCGCAGCCGGTAATACAACCCCTGGGCGTATAAGGCGTCGGCCAAGTCGCCGCGGGCATTGCTTTGCTCGGCCTTTTCCTTGAGTTGCCGGCCGTGCTCGTAGCCACTTTCCAGGTCGCCCTGCTGAATTTCCGCCAGGGCCAGCGAAAAAAGGGCCTGCATGGCGATGTTGTACTGGTTGATGTCGTGGGCCAGCTTCAACGACCGGTGAAGGTACTCAATACCTTCCGCCAGGCGATCCAGGTAGCACAGCTCCACCCCAATGTTGCGGCACAGGTCCGCTTCCAGGTAAAAGACCTTGCCGGCGGCCATCGCCAGCCCTTCGTAGTGGTAGACCAGGGCCTGGTCCATGTCAAACAGATATTGGAAACATTCGCCCAGGTTATTGAGCACGTGAATCGTCAGCTCAAAGGCCAGAGAGTCCTCCTTCGCTTTCTGCCGGGCCAGCGCAGAGGCCTCCTGCAGGGCGACGACCGCTTTATCCACCTGGCCCAGGCGCATGTGCGTCACCCCGATACGATTCCACATGCGCGCCTGCTCCACCGTGTCCCCCAACTGTTCCAGCAGGGCAATAGACTTGGTCAGATAAGCCAGCGCCTCTTCCGGCCGCCCGAGGTAAACGTGAACCAGCCCCAGACCCCCGTACCCCTTGGCCCGGCCGGCGGTGTAATTCAACCCCTCGGCCAGTTGCAACGCCTCATGGAGCGTCTCCACCGCCCGCTGGTACTGGCCCATGTAGCAGCGCTGGTTGCCGAGCAGCACCAGGGCCTCGATGGCGGAGCGGCCGGGGGCAGCTTCCAGGTGATAGTGCTCGTAGCTGGCCAGCGCTTCCTCCTCTTCGCCGACGAAGTTCAGCAGCCGGCCGCGTTCCCGCAAGGCCGCCAGCCGGGCCTCGTCCAGCGCCGCGCCGGCCGGGTCGGCGGCGATCTGCTCCAGCAACGCGGTATACAATTGAATCGCTTGAGGGTGGTTGCCGGCGCTTTCGGCGGCGGCGGCCGCCTGCAGCAACGGAGCGGGGTCAAACGGTTTCAGGGTTTTCTCTTCCACTGCCTTGTCTTGCCAACCTGAAAGCATTATAGCTGTTCCCGCAAGCCCGGCAAAGGCGGCAGTAGCCGGCGGCAGTAGCCGGCGGCAATAGCCGGCGGCCATTGCCGGAGGGTTGGCTATCCAAAGGAGCGGAACTCCGGCCACAAGTCGGGCCACGGCCGGCGCGGCCCACGGCAGAGAAAGATGTTGGGGTGGAACAGGGTCTCCTCGTTCTCCACACCGTAACGGTTGGTGACCCGGCCGGCCAGCTCGCAGGTGGTGAAGAAGCGTTCGGCCCGCTCGCGGGAGAAGCCAAGCACAATGACTGTTTGCGGGGGCGGGTCGCCATAGCCGCGCAGCCAGTAAGAGTTGATGCCGCTGATGGCTTCCGGCAGGCCGTGGTCTGGGCCGTAGAGGTTGATGGCCCCGGCCTCGCCGTAGTTGCCGGCCAGGATGCCTGGCTGAGGCTCCTCTTCGGCGGACTGGGCAGCGTAGATGCCGGCCACCGTCTCGACCAGCTCCGGCCAGCCGATCTGCTCGACAAAGTTGTCGTGGACCTGGCTAACCGTATTCCACCAGCCGGAGTTAATCGGGGCGATGGGCAGCATGAGCGCCGCCCCGATGGCCGCGCCGGCCGCCAGGGCGGCCCAGGCCAGCCCCCGGCCGAGGCGGGCCAGACGAGCTGATTTCGTGGCCAGCCACTGCTCGACAAAGACAGTCCCGGCGGCCAGGAGCATGGGGTAGGCCGGGGCCAGGTAGTAGAAGCGGCTCTGGGTGGCGGCCATGAGCACCAGCGGGACGAGGTACATCCAGCCCAGCGGCCGGTAACGTGCCCCGGCCGGGGCGCGGAAGTAGGTGTACAGCCCGGCAATCCATAAGGGGAGGGTTAAGGGATTGGCGTTGACGATCGGTTGTTGGACCAGGAACCCTTCGCTGCGGCCGATCTCCACGTCGCGGGCGTGAATGCTGCTCAGGAACTCCAGGGAGATGAAGTTGTGCTGGATCTGCCAGAGGAGGTTGGGCAGGAAGATCAGGAGAGAGAGGGCCACGCCGGCCCACAGCCAGGGGCTTTTCAGGTAGCGGCGGGCCGGGGTGAGGACGACGCCGGCGACGAGGCCGGCGATATAGAAGGCGATGGTGTACTTGGTCATCAGGCCCAGGCCGAGCGTGGCGCCGATGGCCAGCCACCAGCGGGGGTCGTCCGATTTGAGCAAGCGGATCATGAGGTAGGCGACCAGCACCCACCACAGGTAGTCGAAAGAGATGTACTGGAACAACGCGCCCATGATGAGGGACATGGGGGCAATGGCCGTGGCCAGGGCGGCAACGACTACAGCCCAGCGGCGGCCGCCCAGCTCGCGGGCCATCAAACCGGCCAGGATCATGGCGACGCTTTGGGCCAGGGCGGCAAAGAAGCGCAGACCAGCGAGGGACGGCCCGAACAGCTCCAGGGCGATGCGGCCGATGAAGGGGGTCACGGGCGGATAAGCGACGTAGCCCCAGGCCAGGTGGCGGGCGTCGTCGAGCACGGCCAGCTCGTCACGGTGGAAGCCGTACTGGCCGTTCGTCAGGGCGTGCAGGGCCAACCGGGCCAGGGCTAATACAATCAGAATGGCAAGGTCATTGGAAAGACGACTCGCACGCATTGTCTTCATATAACTGAACTTACCGTTTTCCCCAGGCATCCCACAATCCATAAGCTACCTGCTCGTCCAGTGGGTAGCCGGACTGCTTCAGCGTCATGCCAATCTCGCCAATGTGATACCATTCGTGGGCAACCAGGTAGCCCAGGAACTCGGCCGGAGAGGTATGGAGATGGGCGAACATCTGGCCGACGCTACGCCCTTTGGAGGCGGAGACGCCGCCAAGGGCCGGGGGTGGAAGGGCGTCCAGGAGGGAGAGGGTGATTCGTGTATGGGTCGTCCAGATAGCTATCGAGGGTTCATCCATGAGACTCCTGAAAAAAGCCACGAATTGCACGAATTTCTCGAAATGTGGCCGACGCCCGGCAAGACAACCTTCTGGACGCGAGGGATGCCTTGCTGCAAGCGGCCGGCAATGGGGTGATTGTAGAACGGTAAATCTAATTCGCCAATGTTGCTTGGCCAGTCGCATATCGCCATCTCTGGCAGCCGAATGGATCCTGGCAAACCAGCGGCCGAGTTCTTCCGGCCATTCAAAGCCACCCAGGACAGACGTGTCCACCAGGATGAGCGATTGGGTCGCCTCAGGGTAGGCCAGGGCGAAATTGACGGCGATCCCCCCGCCCAGGGACAGGCCGAGGATGTGGGCCCGGGCGAGGCCAAGGTGGTCCAGGAGGGCTTTGAGGTCTTCGTGATGGGTGTAGCTCTCCCCCGTTGGCATGGCGGAGCGGCCGAAGCCGCGCAAATCGTAGCGGATGACCTGATAATGTTGGGCGAAAGCTTCAAACTGGTCGTCCCACATCCTGGTGTCGAGGGTATAGCCGTGAATGAGGACCAGCGGCGGCCCGGCCCCGGCAACCTCATAGTAAAGGCGGGTCCCATTCACTTCGGCAAAGTCCATTACTGATCCTTTCGCTGCCGCAGGCATAACCCGATACCTAAGCGCATTTACATTAATTGCTGCTTATGAGCCGGAGACAGTTTCTCTGACGCTTCCCGGAGGATGCTGGCAGGCATTTGAGCACGGTGCGCCAGCAAAAAATCAAAGACCTCGTCTTCCGCTTTCTTGCTGGCCTCCTTGAGCGCCCAGCCGACGGCTTTGCGCACGGCCGGCTCCGGATCGGCCAGGAGCGGTTGGCAGACCCGCAAGGTCTCCCGGGGATGGGAGCGGCCTTTGTGATTCAGCTCTGAAGCGGTGGCCAGGGCAAAGCGCCGCTGCCAGGGATTGGCAGAGCCGGTTAGTTCCACCAGCCGTTCGACCAGGCCGAGGTCGGCGGCGACGACGGCGCCGCTGACGTTGCTGGCCAACTGGTCGCACGTTTCCCAGTTGTCGAGGGCTCCAATCCAGGGTTCCAGGCGAGGCCAGGGAATGGCGGCGGTCTTTTTGCCGAAGTGGCCAAGTAGAAAGGCGCCGAAGAGGATTTCTTCACGGACGCGGCCGTGGCAGAGTTCGTCCATCAAGCCGCAGGCCTGGTCGAGGGTGAGGGCGCTGTGCTGGCGGCGAAAGGCGTCAACCAGTTCGCGCAGCTGGGGAACGGTGACGCCCAGGGCTTTGGCGCCGGGGATGAGGCGGGCCAGCTTGGCTTTGGTCTCGGGGTCGGCCGCGGCCGCGAGACTGCTATAGATTTGATCATGAAGTTGAGTCATTAGAGTTATGATCCCAAAGTGGGTGTCTATTCTCTAACTATACCTTTCTCGCCGTGATGTAGCAGCGACGGCTGGGATACTCAACGCCTTCATAAGGGGCGCGTTCCAGAATTTCCTGGATGTCGAAACCTGCCCGGCGCAAATAACCTTTCATCTGGCTGGGCCGGAAGAAGTAGAAGTCCAGTGAGACCGGCTTATCCCACCATTCGTCGAGGTGAATGACCTCGTGGCCCACGTGAAACGAGAGCAAGAGCAGGCCGCCCGGCCGGAGGACCCGTCGCAGTTCTTGCAGGGTAGCGACCATGCTTTGGCGCGGGATGTGGATGAGGGAGTAGAAGGCGGCAATGCCACCCCAGGCCGCATCGGCGGCCGGCAAGGCGCGCATATCGCCCTGCTCGAAGCGCAGCCCGGGACTGAGCCGCCGGGCGACCTCAATCATGGCCGGCGACAGGTCAACGCCGAAGGCGTCCAGACCCTGATCGTGCAGGTAACGGGCAATCTGGCCGGGGCCGCAGCCCAGGTCGCAGACCGGGCCAAGAGCGCGCACCAGCTCAGCAAAATGGGTGAGAAGCTCGCGGTCAAACGGCTTGTGCTCCAGCTCGTGGAAGAATTTCTCGGCGTATTCCTCGGCAATGGGGTCGTAGCCGGTTGGTTGTTGTGTTGTCGGTTGATCCATAGACGCTCACCAACTAATAAACATTTGCCTAATTTGTCTGTTTCTCCAAGAATTCCAGCAGCACGCGGTTGAAAAACTCCGGGTTATCCTGATTGGCGCAATGGCCGGCCTGGGGAATCAGCAGGTAACGACTCTGAGGATCGCGTTGCGCCCAGCGTGGAGCCACTTTCCTGATGTTGCCGGTGCGATCATGGTCGCCATGCGTAATCAGCAGGGGGTGTGGAATCGTGTAGCCTGGCTCGTAGTGCAAACAGGCGACTGTTTCCAGGAAGACCCTGGTGAACTCCTGAGACTGCCCGGCAAAGATAGCCTGTTGGCGGCCGATCCCGTCCAGGATGGCCAACAGATCGGCAACAGCCACATGGATAGAGAAGGCATCGCCGATGGGGCGTGACAGGCCATGTCCCCGAACGTCCCAGATCAGAACCGAGTAATGTTGATCGAGTACGGTAACCTGGGCGTCAAACATTTGATGGTCGGCGCCTGCGCCGTGGGTGAGAACGACGAGCGGACGCTCTTCCTTTTCGGATAGCCAGTAGTGGATGGGGCATCCGTTGCGCTCAAGGGTGTACTGTTCTAAGTTGCTCATTTATAACAACATGGCGCACCAATTCTAGTCGTTCCAGCGGCATGTGCCACAGGTCCCAGGATAGGACCACCCCCTCGACGCCGGCGGCAGCGACCGTGGCCAGGTCGGCTTGAATTTGCGTGGGGTCGAGTTCGGCCACGCCAGGCATTTCTACCAGCTCCAGGCCGGCCAGCAGTTGTGGCGGCCGGGCGGCGTGACCGCGTTCCATTTCGGTGGTCAGGATGGTATTGGACAGGGCGCCCCGGCGGACGGCGTCGCTACGGGCAGGCAACGACCAGCCGGCGGCCCCGGCCAGCCAGGAGAGGGCTTCTGCCTCGCCCATACCGGCCGAAGCGACCAGCCAGCCGGCCAGGTTGTGGAGTTCAAAGGGGATGGACGCCGGCCCGTAGGCGCGGATATAGGCCATGACTTTGATCCAGTCGCAGTGAGCGCCCAGGGCCGGCAACTCCTGGCCGACCATGCCGGTAAGGGTGGGGGAGAAACAGTCCAGGCCGACGGCCAGGCCACGCCGGCGGGCCAGTTGGGCGGCGGCGGCCACCAGGCCGGTGATGGCGCGCCGGCGGAAGGCGAGAAGTTGCGCCAGGGGTTCGAGCGATGGGGGCGGTGACCGTAGATCGGCCGGCGACAGCAGCGCCCGGGCGACCACCCGACGGCCTTCGGCCGAGGCGAGCAGTTGTTGGAGTTGTTGTTGGATAAGTGGCAGGTCCAGGCCATCCTGGGCGGCGGCCTCCTGGCAGGCCGGGCAGAAGCAGGCCAGGCCGGCGGCCGGATTGGCCGAGGGGGAAGGGAAGCGAATGCGGTCGAGGAAGACACCCTGGTAAGTCCCCTGGGCGAGTACTTCCCCCAGGTGGTCGAGGGCAGCCTGGCGAGCGGCCGGGTGGTTGGGGCAGACGAAGGTAAATTCGGCCAGCCCGCCGTGCCCGGCCACCGGCCGGCCGTTCAGGCCAATGGTCCACCATGCCGGCCGAGGCTGAAAGCGGCCGTCGCCGGTAAGCAGGGGTTGCCAGGCGTAGAGGGGGACGCTGGCGCGGCGGCATTCTTCAACGCAGGCCTCGACCAGGGGGGCCGGCAGGTTCCAGCCTAGCAAGACCAGCGCCAGGGGCAGGCGGTCCAGGGCGGCGCGCAGCCGAGCGCGGGCCTCGGCCGGGGAGATGTGGACGGTGTGGGGTCCACCCTCCAGGTATTGGACGGCAATCAACATATTGTTCCCAACAACGTCTCGCGTTCGGTTAACCGGGCGCAGCGTTGGTCAAGGGCCTCGTACTCACTGCCCCATTGTCGCTTAAAAGCCTCAAAAGCGGCGGCCGAAGTCCAGCGGTCAATGGTCAGATAACGGTGCGGGTCGGCCGTATCGCGCAGCAACTGGGTCCCGAGGTAGCCCTGGGCGCGCTGGAACAGTTCGGCCCACCACCCGGCCGGGCCGTAGGCTTCGACAAACTCAGCCTCACAGCCCGCGCTGACCTGAAACTCCCAGAGGATTACGTATATAATGGGACGCAGATTTTCGCCGATTCAGTTTTATCGTGAATAGCGCGAATGGGCGAATGACGCGAATTTTTAAAGAAAATTATTCGTGCTATTTGCGTTCTAGATTTGCGCTCGCTTACCCCGGCGTGAGGCGAGTAGGGTGGCTACGCCGCCGGCCAGGAGGGCGCCGCAGAGGCAGGAGAGGACGGCCGCCAGGGCGAGTTCGCCGGCGCTGAAGAATCCTGCCGAGCTTTCGGCGTGGAGGTTGGTCGTCTGGCCGGGGGTTAGCGCCCAGATCAGGGTCTGGCCTTCCACCTGTTGAGCGTTGTGCTCGCCAAGCGTGCCGGGCACGGTCAGGCGCCATTCGGTGGGGGCCGGCGGCTGCCCGTTGGGGCCGGTGGCCGGGGCGGCCACGTCTACGTCGAAGATGAAGCGGCCGAAGCTGATCGCCAACTGGTTGACGGTGACGTTGTCCATGAGGGCGTAGGCCAGGCGCAACTCGTCCAGATTGGCAAACGGTTGCGTGGCGACACAGACCGTTTCCTGGCCGCGCTTTTCTTCGCCAAACAGAGCGTCAACGTCGGGAGGAAGGTTATCGTTGATCTGGTCGCAAACGCTTCTCCCCTCGTTGCCGGGTGTTTGGGTAAAGGATGCCACTTCCTCAGCAGTATAGATAATGTCCGTGCGCCGTTCGCCGGAGCCGTCGGCGTTTACCTGGGTGGCCACGACAATCCGGCAGCCGGCCAATAACAGGCTGACCGTGGCTAACAGCATGAAAAGCAGAGAGCGGGATTTCATCATGACCACCTTTACACCAGAAGGGCCAGGCACGTATCAAGTACCTGGCCCTTGTCTAACCCTCGCCGAAGGCGCGGCGGGATATTCTGTTCCACTGGGGCCTGTAACTGTTTAACTATTCCTGTTTGGATTCGGTAGAAATATCAAGGGCGAACGCGTAGCGCGGGTGCATTCCAGGCGGTTCGTCCCCTCCGGCCAGGAACCCACGTACTGATAGATCCTCGTCCAGATCAGGCCAGTGGATCCCACGCCCCCGACCGATTAGCTCCCAATTATTTCGTTCTCCGTCGCTGGCGTTGGCCAGGCGAAGATACCAGAATAGTGGCACGCTGATAATTCGACCATCCTGCAATTCGCAATGCAGCATTTTCTCGTCAAAGGTAACTTGCTTCACCCGAGCTTCGGTTGCTACTGTCACCCCGTTCTTAAGGACCAAAGTGCTCACGCCAGGCCTCCAAAAACTCTACTTCAACCACCAAACTGGATTTTAGCACAAATTGGTTGGTTGCGGCTTGTTTTCGTGCCGGCTACCGTATGGTATATTTGCTTCTTGTTAATACAATGGGAGGGTTGGGTGACGACCAGACAGGTGAATTGACAAGGGACGGCCGGATGCCTGCACTGCGTTTTCTCGATCTTGAGTTACAAACGGTTACCCCGCTTATGACTGGTGGCGCTTTTTACCAGGCGGAATTGCGCCCGCCCAGTTTTCGGGGGGTGATGCGATACTGGTTGCGGGCGCTGCTAGGCGGCGTACTGCTTTGGCTACGGCAGCCAGGCAACTTGCATTTGATTTACCCTTGATGAGTTGGCTGTTTTTCTGGCTCTAACTGGCGAAGTCTAACGCCCCAAATGTGACCACTTTCATCTGGCCGGGTATCAATTGTTTCGGGGTGTTCGTCATAGCCATGATGCTGAAAAATGAGTGCAGAATACAGAAAGAAACACAAGATTTACGCTCTATCCTGCGTCGTATGACAGCTTCGCTAGATTAGGGCGTACCAGGGTTAAGGTTCTGTCTTCAAGCCACTGAAATGCTGATCGGTAAGAGGTGGAATGATGAAAAACTTAATTCAGGTTTTTACATGGTTGATGGTAGTAGCTATTTGTCCGATATGCTTCACTGGCACCAACCTTGTCATTATGGATGGATTGATAAGAGATATCATTCATGGCATTTTCTTTCCCCGGTTAATCCAGAGGTTTATCCTGCAAACATTTGCCTTTGGCGGTATTACCGCCTGTCTGACAATATCGTACTTCTATTTTGTTAATAAAAGTGCCAACAAAGCACGGGTCAGGCTAGTTTATGCCGGCGTAGGTCTGCTGGTTGCCCTTTCTTTTGTGTTTCCAGAGTACAAGCACCAACAGGAGAAGCTGTTCATTAGAGATGTTTGCACACAATTTGATTTAGCTGTGGCGGGAAGAGATTATGAAACTGCCTATGAATTCATGTCGCCCAATTACCGGCAAACCCATTCACTTGCACAATTTATAGCGGGTGAGGGCAGCAGGCTTACTTGTGGGTACCCTTCTAATACCCCTACCTTCTCTAAAAGTGTCAGAGTTGTACTTCTCCATCCAAGAGCCAGAAACGCTAGTGTGATCCACATTCCGTTTGGGTCTTTAAATACGGAGATCCTCCTAGAACAAGTAGACGATAAATGGTATCTCACAGGCGAAACCCGCAGCTTTGCAGCATAATAATTTTTCCCTAACTGGGTGGGTTGAGATAAAGAATCTCCAATTATCCTGATGACGGCGGGGCAAGCCGGGAAGGGCTGCGGAAACTCTAACAGGCTCCGTTAAATGACAATGCCCCTTCCCTTGTTGTGAAAGTTAAAACTTGTACACATAGCTTTTAACCCGCTCAGCCAAGCGGAGATCTGTTAGCTTTTTTGGGCCGTCGCGCTCCCGAAATTTCACGCAAAACGCGGGAGAACCCATTTTCATTTTCCTATTTGGTTTATTATGATCGCAGTTAGCCTGCCTTCCATAAGTAAGTAGTAGGAGCATTGATCGTGCTATCAGAAAATGACCAAGACCTCACTGATAAATGGCTCTCAGAGTCCCTGAACTTTTTTCGCAGGCTGGATTTCTACAGACAGTTTAACGATCTTACTATAGAGGATCTTGTACAAGAAGTTAAAAGCCAACGTGATAAAATCTGGGACGAACCGTTTGATCCAAGTTCTGAAACAGCAGATATTGAACTATTGTCTTTTGACAATGAACGAGTCTGGTATCAGGATGCTGAGGCCGATGTTGGAATGGGCAACGAGGTTTACGTAGATGCTTTGCAGGCTTGGGCAGCTATATCACGTGGCGCATTTAATCCGCAAAACATTCGAGAGTATTGGGAAAGTGATTATGGCCCTATTATCGTTGAATTCACCATTAAAGATGCGGAATATCGCCTTGAACCCAAGTTACTTTTAGATTGGCTGGATGTGAATATTGTTTTTGAGCTAAACAGGTTGATTGAAGATATGGGTTATCAGTTTGCAATTCATAAACCCTTTAGCCAATCTGTGTTTATTGTTGTGTTGACATCTGAAGAAAAATCAACCCTCGAAAGGGTACGTGGTTGGGAATTTGTAAAATGATATTATCCGGCTGCGCCCACAAAAACCGCCCGCGGCCAATGTTCTGTTCCAGTTGGGCCTGGAACTCGGCTAGGTCGAGGCCGAGGTAGAGGCGCTGGGTTTGGCCCAGGCCTGGGTGGGCTGGCCGGCGTAGAGGTAGCCGGCGATGAGGGGTAGGCTACTGTGCATTGAGGTCCTCGCCGGGGCGGAGTTCCTTCTGGTAGACGATGTAGTTGCGGGTGACGCGCAGGCCAGCCCGGAGGTACAGGCCAGGGGCGTTGGTCGGGCTGTCGGCGTCCACGCTCAGGCTGGCCTGGCGGGCGCCCCGGCGGTAGAACTTGCCGAAGGCGTGGTGGAGGAGGGCCAGGCCCAACCCCTGGCGCCGCCACGGCCGGGGCACGCGCAAGCCACCGATGTGGCCCCGGCCGGCGGCCAGCGTGGTGGCGCAGACGCCGGCAATGGCGCCGCTCTGGCCATCTTCGGCCACAAACAAGAATTCCGGGTTGGCGTTTTGAGTAAACTTCAACCAGTGCTCAAAGCTGCTGCGGGGGCGGCTCCACATGTCGCGGGAGGCATCCTCGTAAGCCTCGTAGGTAGCCTGCTCGTCCTGTCCCGGCAGGAAGGGACGCACGCGGATGCCGGCCGGCCATTCGGGCGCCGGTGGGGGTTGCTCCAGGGCCATGGCCATCCAGAAGACACCGCGCACGGCCGCATAGCCCAGCCCCTCCAGCAATTGCCGGGCCGGCGCGTTCGAGGCCAGAATATAGTGGCGGACGACGACGCGGGCGTTGGCCGGGGCCTGGTCCAGCCGCTGGCGCGTCCAGGCTTCGCCCCAGTGGGCCAGGTAAGCGCCGATGCCCCAGCCGCGCTCTTTGGGGTGGACGTGGCCGTAGATGGCGACGGCAATAGTGCGGTTGTTGAACAGGTCGGCATAACCGGCCAGCCGGCCATTGGGAGCAACGACGACGACCGCTTCGTTGGCTAGGTCAAGCCCTTTCCATTCGTCGAGGAGTTCCTCCAACGTCATCTCCGCCTGGCCCAGGTCGTGACGCTGGCAGGCAGCAATGAGGCCGGCGACGGCCGGGGCGTCGTCCATCGCAGGGGGCCTGGCGTTGTAGCCCTGAGGAGCGGTATCAAACATGGGCATTGAGCCAATTGTATATGAAGAATGGAGGCTGGCCAGCCAAAGAGATAGAATTGAGGTAAGACGTGATAAAGAAGGAGTAGTAGTCATGACGCCTCACTTTGACATCGTGGTAATTGGGGGCGGGCCGGCGGGGACGACGGCCGCTTTGCGGGCGAGCGAGTTGGGCGCGTCGGTGGCGCTGGTGGAGGGCGGCCGGATGGGCGGGACATGCACCAATGACGGCTGCGCCCCGACGCGGGTCCTGGCCAAGGCCGCCCGCCTGGCACGCGACGCGGCCCAGTTTGACGAATACGGCCTGATCGGCCAGCCGCCGGACGTTGACCTGGCCCGGCTGCTGGCCCGCACACAGCAGACGGTCTACCGGCTGCAGGAAAAGAAACAGTTGCTCAGCCACCTGGGCCAGGCCGGGGTCGAAGTGGTGGCCGAAGCCGGCCCGGCCCGTTTTGCCGACGACCACACGCTGGCGCTGCCAGACGGCCGGCGACTCCAGGGAGAGCAATTTATTCTCTGCGCCGGCGGCCATGCCCGGCGGCTGGCCTTCCCCGGCAGCGAGCAGGCCCTGACGCACAGCGACATCTGGACGTTGGCCAGGCTGCCACGCTCGATGGTCGTGGTCGGTGGCGCGGCCACCGGCTGCCAGTTGGCCTCTATTTTTGCGTCCTTTGGCAGCCAGGTGTGGCTGTTGGACGTGGCTCCGCGCATCCTGGGTGGAGAGGATGAAGCCGTTTCCGAAGAAATGACCCAGGTTTTCGGGCGGCGCGGCATTGAGGTCATTACCGGCATCAACGGGGTGGAACGTATTGAGCAGGAAAGGGAGACGCTAAAACTTCACTTTCTTCACCAGGGCCAGACGAGGGCGCTGGCGGCCGAAGCGGTGGTGCTGGCCGTTGGCTGGGTGGGCAACGTCGAAGGGCTGAACCTGGCGGCGGCCGGGGTGGAGATGGAGCGTGGCTATGTCGTCGTGGACGACAACCTGCGGACGACGGCGCCGCACATCTTTGCGGCCGGCGATATCACCGGCCGGATGATGCTGGTGCAAAGCGCCAGTTACGAGGCCCGCATTGCGGCGGAAAATGCCGTGCTCGGCCGGGGCCACGCTTACCAGCACCAGAT
>JAKEFB010000197.1 GCA_022616275.1 Chloroflexota bacterium | reverse complement strand
TCCGGTAAAGGGTTGACACCATATACTTTGCCACCAAGGGGGCATCTTCACCACCTTTTCGTTTCTCTATTCGTTTTTTAATGTGCGAAATTTAGGCTTAGGTAAGTTGGTGTAATGGCTTGGGGTCAGTGAAACTGCTATGATAGCAGTTGGCTGAAAACGCTGTCCGGCCCGACAAAAATCGAGCCGCCGTTCCGCACCGTATCGCGAATCAGCGGCGTGATGTTGTCCTTATCGGCATTCACCAGCGCAATCCACGCCGGGGGCGCACTCGTTTGCGGGTCGTGTCGCGCGCTCCAATTGGCCATTTCGAGCAAAATCGGGATCAAATCCAGACCTTTTACTTGCAAAATGCAAGTGGTTTGATGCCCGCTTGATGAGGAGCAGCAGCATGAGCATTATCTATGAGGAAAGATTGTCGGACTCGCCTTATGTCGAAACGATTATCCATGGTTGGACTGCGAGCGATGGTTCTCCTATCCGTCCGGCCGAGTGTCATTGGCACATGGTCTTCGTGAGATACAATGGCCGGGTACGACCATTGATCGTCGGACCACTGACGACGGCCGGCGTTGCGCATTACAGCGAAGGCGCTGAGATTCTTTGGATCAAGTTTAAACTTGGCACCTTTATGCCCCATCTGCGGCCAAGGGAGTTCCTGGATGTAGAGACGATCCTGCCGAGAGCGGGGAGCCAATCCTTCTGGCTGAATGGTTCTGCCTGGCAATTTCCGGACTATGACAATGTGGAGACGTTTGTAGAGTGGCTTGCGCGTCATGAGGTGCTGGTGCGTGATCCGGTCGTGAACGCCGCCTTACAAGACCAACTGCCAGAGATGTCATTACGCACGGTGCGGCACCGGTTCTTACGAGCCACCGGCTTGACCCAAAGCCACATTCGCCAATTCGAACGCGCCCAACGGGCGGAGGCGCTCTTAAAGCAAGGCGTCTCTATCCTCGATACTGTTCACGAACTTGGCTATTTCGATCAGCCACATCTGACCCGATCGCTGAAGAACTTTATCGGACATACGCCTGCCCAAATCATACAGTTGAGTAAGCCTGAGGCTTGCCATTTTATACAAGACAGTGCCCTTGTGTCGGGTTATGATACAAATGTTCTAACAAAGATCCGGTAACCCAGACCAAAGGAGAATGAAAATGCTACTCGAGAACAAGAATGCTGTCATTTACGGAGCAGCCGGGGGGATCGGCCGTGGCGTGGCCCTGACCTTCGCTCGCGAGGGCGCCAGACTCTTTCTGGCCGGGCGCACCCGGGAGAAGCTCGAGGGGGTTGCTGCGGAAATCACGGCCGCTGGAGGGTCGGCAGAGGTGGCTGTGGTTGACGCCCTCGACGAGCAGGCGGTCGAGGAATTCGCCCGGACGGTCGCCTCCCGGGCCGGAAGCATTGACGTTTCCTTCAACCTCATCTCGCGCGGCGACGTGCAGGGTATTCCGCTCGTTGAGATGACAGCGGCCGACCTCACTCACGCCGTCACGACAGGGTTGACGGCCAATTTTCTGACCGCGCAGGCAGCGGCGCGCTACATGGTGAAGCAAGGGTCCGGGGTGATCCTCATGTTGACCAGCGGCTCTTCGACAGGTGCACCACCAATGATGGGCAGCACGCCGCCGGCCGACGCTGCCACAGAGGCGCTCATGCGCTGCCTGGCGGCCGAACTCGGACCGCACGGCGTTCGTGTCCTCGGACTGTGGACGGCCGGTGTCCCCGAGACGCTTTCGCCAGAGAAGATCGCCGCGGTCAACAGCGCGATGCAATTGGATGCTGCGGGCCTCGAGCGCATCATCGAGGGCCTGGCCGGGATGACCATGCTGCGCCGGGCGCCTGCCCTGGCCCTGGTCGCGGATGTGGCGGCGTTCCTGGCCTCGGATCGAGCCGGCGCCATGACCGGCACGATCATCAATGTGACCTGTGGAATGGTTACCGGCTAGCGTCGCGTTCGCTTATGGCGTTTGCGTACGTGGAAAACGAAAGGAGAATAACCATGGGAAAAGTTATTTTTAACATGAGTATGTCGCTGGATGGTTTTATCGCCGGGCCGAACGATGAGGTTGATCGGCTCTTTGCGTGGTACTTCAGCGGCGACACCGAAGTTCCGTTTCCGGGCTCGGAGTTTGTGTTCAAGGTCTCACGGGCCAGCGCCGAGCGTCTTCAGGAAGCGAGCACAGCGGTAGGGGCGATAGTGACGGGACGGCGAAACTTCAACGTCGCCGGGGCCTGGGGCGGCAAGCCCCCTTTAGGTGTACGGCATTTTGTCGTTACCCATACTGTCCCACAAGAATGGGCCGGGGAAGGGTCGCTGTTCACATTCGTCACGGATGGCGTTGCCAGCGCCGTTGAAAAGGCCAGGCAAACCGCAGGGAATAAAGCTGTCGCTGTAAGCAGCGCGAATATCATGCGCCAGTGTCTCAAGGCCGGGCTGCTTGACGAAATCCACATTGACCTGGTGCCCCTCCTGCTCGGCGACGGTATCCGGTGTTTCGATTACCTGGGCAGTGAGCCGATTGAGCTGGAAATAATCAGCGTGATCGAGGGCACTGGAGTAACACACCTGGCGTACCGCGTCGTAAAGTAGGATACAAGCTCATTCAACCGAATGAGTTCGTAGAAATTAGGAATGAATATGGAAGGCCTGGAGCGATCCCGAGCAGGTCATGCGCTGGTGGGGACCAACTGGCTTTACGTACCCCCTGGTCGAGATGGATTTTCGTGAGGGTGGAACATCGCTGGTCTGCATGCGCGCACCAAAGGAGTTCGGTGGCCAAGAACGGCTACACATCAGATCAGGCGCGAGACATATCCAAAGCTGGCATAGAGCAATGCCTCGATAAGATGGCTGCAGGCTTTGCCGGGGCTTGAGCGGGTTTTTTTACGGATAACAAAATAACGTTGAAACAAGCATACGATCATCAAAAGGAGAAAACATCATGCAAAAAATCACCCCATTTTTGTGGTTCGACAATCAAGCTGAAGAGGCGATGAATTTCTACGTCTCTATTTTCAAGAATTCAAAGATCTTGAGCGTTACTCCAGGACCGAACGGAACGGTCATGTCGGTAACATTCCAACTCGAAGGACAGGAATTTATGGCACTAAACGCTGGCCCGCAATTCAAATTCACTGAAGCCATCTCGTTCTTCGTGGACTGTGAGTCGCAAGCCGAAGTAGACGAGCTGTGGGAAAAGCTTACGGAAGGCGGAGAAGAATCAAGGTGCGGCTGGCTTAAAGATAAATACGGTTTGTCATGGCAGATCATTCCCACTGCTTTGGGCGAGATGTTGAATGACAAGGATCCTGAGAAATCAAAAAGAGTCATGGAAGCGATGCTTCAAATGAATAAAATTGACATAAAAACTTTGAAGCAAGCGTACGAACAACAATACCGGAGTTCGCCCCGTCGAATGTAGCTGATTTCACCCTTCAGTTGGCCACGCACCTGGCCAGCATTCACCGTGTAGATAGCTCCCACCAGGAGCTATCTTTTCTGCCACAGGCCAGAGAATGTCCTGAGACCCTGCGCCAACGACCCACAAACCCTGACCAGTCGTTAGACGAAGGGCGTATTCGCGACACGCTGGCATCACGCCGGCCATTGCCGCAGCACAATCCATCCGTCCTGCTGCATGGCGATTTCTGGCCAGGCAATACCTTGTGGCAAGATGGCAAGCTCGTGGCCGTGATTGATTGGGAGGATGCCAGATCAGGCGATCCGCTCATTGATCTGGCCATTAGCAGATTAGACATTCGGAAATAACCTCCCGGAGGTTAGTGTCTACTGCCAGCCTCTAGGGTCAAACCTCCGGGAGGTTATCAGACCCCAAGAAACCGGAGCCGGGCAGCCTCGTCGGTTGGAGAATCGGGGCCGGCGCCTACCAGGTCCGGCCCCGAGCCGTTAGCAAATTGGGGCAGGGCGTGCTCGCGGAGCCGGTCCGCCTCAGGCCCCAGGCCGTAAAGGATCTCTGTCAGCCAGGATTCAATGGTATGCAGCGCCCCGTAGTAACGATCATGTTCGGCCGCGTACTGGTGAGCGGCCGCGTCCCAGTCGTCAGTGGCGAGCAGTTGGTCACGCAAGACCCGTGCGTCGCGTAGCGTCAGGGAGAGGCCACACCCCCAGCAGGGGTCGCTCACTGCGGCCGCGTCTCCGACCAGGACAACCCCGTCCTGGTAGGGATGGTCGCTCCAGAAGGCAGCGCCCTCGAAACTGGCCAGCGGGCCGCCAACTTCCGCAGCGGCAAACCACTCCGGCGGAACACCCGTTTCGACGCAGTAGTTGATAAAGTCAGCCAACCGGCCGCGGCCGCTGAGCCGGCCGTGTTGGCTACGGCGCCCGGTAGCAAAGTAAACCCGAAAGCGCTCGCCCCCCAGGGGAAAGAGCAGCACGCCCTGACCGAATGTCGCCGGACGGAAAATGTGGACGGTATCGTCCGCGGCCGGCATTCCAGTGAACAACACGCCGGCAATGAGTAGGCGCTGCAGATCTCGTGACATCTCGAACCCGCCCCACTGCCGGACCTTCGATTGGCGTCCATCCGCACCGACCACCAGGCGAGCCTCGAACCCCTCGCTGGCTCCGTTGCCCTCTACGAACACGGTAGGTCGCTGGCCAGGGCAGACCCTGGTGACGGTTATTCCCCGCCGAACCTCAGCGCCGGCCCTGGCCGCCAGGCGCAGCAGCACCTCTTGCATCTGGGGATGGTAGAAGCCAAGGGCGCCGGCGCGATGGGTGGTCGTCTCGACCAGATCCCGCCGCCTGGCCAGTTCAGAGCCGGTGTACGTCGCCCACCAGCGCGCCTCCTGAGCGCAGGTGGCTTTCAGCGGGGCGTAAAGCCCAAGGGTACGGGCTTCGGCCACCCCCCAGGGATGCATGCCCTCACCCCGGACACGATCCTGAAACCGCCGCTCGCGTTCGAGGACCAGCACCCGCGCCCCAGACTCGGCCATAGCCTTAGCCAGCGACGAGCCGGCCAGGCCACCGCCGACGATGATCAGATCGTAGGTCATCACTTAACTCCTTACGGCCACGTGGCCGGCATGGTTACGCCAGGCCTCGTAGCCGGCCCGCTGCAAGACGGCCGCAGCCGCCTCGACGTACCCTTCGCCATCGAGCTGCTCGCCGATTTCGAATTGGCGCTTCTCCCGCTGCTCAAGGGCCATCTCGGAAGGCAGTTCCACCAGATAGCCCTCGCCGTTGCGGGTGAACAAGCCGTGCCTGGCCAGCAAGGCATCCAGCCGGGCGTCAAAGTCACGCCGGAAGGCGGCATCGGCGCGGATGGCGCCGACAAGCGTGGCCAGCCGATCGGTTTCCTGGTCGTCGTCGTGAAAGGCCGACCAGGAAATAACGCCCAACGGGCGCACGTTGTCAAGGCTGAAAGCGAATTCTTCCTCGACCAGGCGCTTGCCCGCCCGGCGATGGACGGTGTACCGGCAGCGCGTTGAGTGAAAACCATTCACGCCGCAAATGGCCAGGCCGCCCTCGCACAAGACGCCGGCAAACCAGGCCAACGCCCGGCGGCGGAAATGGCGGTCGAAGTAGAACAAGACGTTGAAGCAGCGAATAATGTGGACGTCTGGCACGTCGAGTGCGCCGATACGGCCGTTCCTGAGGGAGAGATTTGGCCGCTCATATTGCCGGGCGGGATTCTGCACGAGCTGGGCGCGTCCTTTGCCGGCCGGAGCGGTCGTTTCTGAACCAGCCGCCGCTAACTCAGGCAGCAATCGGTGCAACAGGCTGCTGAAGTAAGCCCTGGCCGATTCGGGATCCTGCCAGACGGCCAGGGCCCGGCCGTTTCCCCCCTGAAAGTATTGCAAGGAGCCGGCTTGGTCGAACAGGGCATAGTCTCCGTGCTCGTCCCGGACCAGGTAATGAGGCAGCGCCGGGTCGGCGCCAATCACCTGCCAGCCAGGAAAGCGGGCGGCCGTTTCCACCGTTGTCACCGGGGGAAAGCCACAGCCGACGTCCAGTAGCGTGCCGGCCGGGTTAGCCTGGAACCAGGCGTGGCGCTCGACATAGTCGTCAATCTTGCGGTGGCGGCCGTCGAGGGTGAAAGGCGGGATGACCCCCTGCCAGGCATCCTGGACCATCGCGGCAATGTGTCCGAACTGCCCGGCCAGTTCAACCGTGAAATCGGCCGGCGGGAAACGCGCCTGTTGCATGTGGCGGAAGGCGCGTTCCAGAAACGCGCGCACTTCCGGGCGCTGCGCCGGCCGTTCCAGATTGGCCAGGTGTTCCAGAACAGCGGGGGAAAGCCGGCCGTCAAAATACGTTTCGTTCCAGGTTTCCAACAAGTTGTTCATCCAGGCCTTTTCCGGCTTGATTAGGCGATTTGGCAGAGCAAAAAGAGTTCGGCTGCCGAACTCCAGTTTTGCCTCGCCCTACGAAACGGTGTTGGCGAAATGGTTTTCGGCCAGCTTCAACTGGCGGGCGTGCCAGACCATGAACGAGCCCAGGAACAATTGCTGGATACTGCGGACCACGTCTTCCCATTGGTCCTGCAGTTTCATGAGAGACAGGACACTCCCCCTGGCCAGGTACGGCAGCCGGGCTTCCCGAGCAACCACCAGGCAGGGAGCGCGGTTAGGCATTGAGCGCGTGTGTGATGCGGATGAATATAACTGAAACTGTCCGAGCATGATCTGGGCTGCTTTCTTCATGGAAATCAGGGCAATGCGCTGGGCGGGGCAGGAACGGTTGCCGTAGACACCAAAGGGAATGTAATGGGCCTCCTTCTGGGAGAGCTGCTCCCATCTCTCTGGCAGGAACGTATCCGGCCGGTCGTACCCCGTCTGGTGATAAGCCGGGTAGTTGAAGCACAAAACCGAGCCGCGTGGCAGGGTCGTCTCGTCGTCCACGACGATGTCGCCGGAGGTGATGCGATGGGCAATGCCAAAGAGCGGGAACAGCCGCAGGGTTTCTGTCACCACCAGGTCATAGTAGTGCTCGTCGTCCGTGTGGGCCGCCAACCGCTCTTGCACCTGCGGATGTTGGGCCACCGCCAGCAGCGTGTGGGCGACCGCTTCCGACATTTGGACGATCGCGGTGTTGAAATAGGTCCCCTGCAAATAAAACGCCTGCTCTTCTACGGTAAAATCGGTGGGGAAGGCCCGGCCGAATGCGCCCTGGCGCAATTTCTTCTCCAGGAACCGGGTTAGACGATTGCGGCGGGGCATGTGGCGCAGGCTACAGCCTTTCAAGGCGTTGACGACGTCGCTGGCATTACCCACGATGAGTTGGCGGGCATAGGCCGGGCATTGCTCAGCAAAGACCAGTTCGTAGTAGAACTCGGCCCAGACCGGCATCAACAGATCGCGCAGGCGGACCACCTGCCACGGCCGGCTTAATTTCTCGGCCAGGACGTTGCCCATACATTTTTCGGTGAGCGCTTCAATTCTGTTGGCCGGCACGGCCAATATCTCCCGGGTCATCCTGGCTACGTACTCGTACCGTTCGCCGTTTTCGATGTGTTCCTGGTGCATCTCCGCTCCCGGCGAGAGCCAGTACCAGAACAAATCAGACAGGGCAGCTCCCTGGCTACGGCCGGCGGCGTTTTTGTGGCCATAGATTTGTTTGAACCGGGTGGCGTCAATCTTGTCGTTGGGTAATTGAAGGCCTTCCTCCCCATTCACTTTGGTAAAGAGCCACATGCGTAAGCGGATGACAAGGGAGGGTAGCCAGTAGGGTAGGGTCAGGATTAGAGGAATCCAGCTTAAGCGTGTCAATTTTCGTCGCATTTTGCACCTCGGTAGCACCTAAAGCCGTAACAACTCTCGATTGATCTCCTCGATAGAGGCGCAACCGCACAGGGCCATGGCCAGGTCAAGCTCGCGGCGCAGGAGTTCCAGGACGCTGCTGACGCCCGCTTCACCGGCGACGGCCAGCCCCCACAGCACCGGCCGGCCGATGGCTACGGCCGCCGCGCCCAGGGCCAGCGCCTTGAGCACGTCCGTTCCGCGGCGGACGCCGCCGTCTACCAGGATGGGCAGACGGCCGGCTACCGCGTCCACGATCTCTGGCAACACCTCAATGGTGGCCACGGCCGTATCCAGTTGGCGGCCGCCGTGGTTGGAGACGATGACGCCATCTGCGCCGTGGGCCAGCGCCAGGCAGGCATCAGCCGGATGGACGATGCCCTTGAGCAAGATGGGCAGGTTTGTCGTCGCCCGCAGCCAGCTCACGTCCTGCCAGGTCAGGTCGGCCTTGAATTCGAGCTGAGGGGGCCTGGCCCCGCCAGCGGCGGTGAAATTGGCCAGCGACAGGCCGTTGGGCAGCTCGTGAAAACGATGGCGGATGTCCCGCTCCCGCTGGCCAAATACAGGCGAATCTACGGTCAAGACCAGGGCACCGCAGCCGGCGGCTTCGGCCCGGCGGACCATCTCGGTGGTGAAGCCGCGATCGGGCAGGATGTACAACTGCAACCAGGGACGGGGCGCGCCCGGGATGGCAGCGCTGGCCTGAGCCACTTCTTCAACGGCCGTCGTCGCCGCCATGCTGGCGATCATGATGGTGCCGGCCCTGGCGGCCGCGCGGGCCGTGGCCAGCTCTCCCTCCGGGTGGGCCAGGCAGTGAAAGGCCGTCGGCGCGATGAGGATAGGCAGGGAAAGCGGGTGATCGAGGACGGCCGTGGCCAGTGACCGCCGGCTCACGTCCCGCAGGACGCGATATTGCAACCTGATGCGGCTGTAGGCCGACCGGTTTTCCTGGACCGTCATCTCGTCGTTGGCCCCGCCGGCGTAGTAATCGTATATCTCCGGCGGTAGTTTTTCCTGGGCTGCTCTTTCGTAGTCGGAAAGGTTAATCGGTTCCACGTCACTCAGGCAGGCGACAGCGCGGGCGTATTGGCCAGCTCGTGTCTAAAGTAGGCCTTGAGCGGCCCGGTATGCACGTCGTGGAACCATTCATTTTCCAGATTTTCGACAATGTGATGCTCGGAAACCTGCCGGTTGCCAACGAAGTGCCGCACGACGGGATGAAGGTAGCGACTATCAATCGAGTTTTCGGCATCGCTCTGAGTCACGCGGCCGACAGTGATGTCGAACGGATCTACCTTGTCGTGCTCAGGTCCGTACTCAAGGGTAATGATGAAGGTCTGGTCTTCGGGGCCGGTCACCATGTCATGCACGTAATCAACGGGCATTTCCTGGTAATAACAAGCCGGCTCTCCAGGCGAGACGCGGATGACGTCACCCAGAAAACCGAATTGCTGCCACAAGGCCGACGTTTCGTTAACGCGCCCGGTGACCGCTTCCATCAAGGCCGTGGGGGTGGGCTTTAACGGCCGGGCAGGCCAGGAGCGGCCGTGATACTTCTTTTCCAGCATGCGATGGAGGGCGCGGATGTTATAGCGGAAACCATGAATAAAGGCGCTGGTGGTTTTCCGGTAACCTCTTGTTTGCATCAGGGTTCCGGCAAAGTAGAGGTCCTTGACGTTGGTTGACTCCCATTCGCTGGTTAGCGCCGGGAAACGATTGTTCAGCGCCATTTGCGGCCGGCACGTTTCGTCAAAGATGGTATCGTCGAAGCGGAAGCCCGTACAGGTGATGACGCTGTCGTAAGCGATGTCTTTCTGTACTTCGTTGGCGCGGACAAAGCGAGCCGTGACCAGGAACTTGCTATCCTCGCGCACGATCCGGTCAATGTAAGCGTCAAGAATCGCGTTTTGTGATTTCAACTGGTACGTGTCGAGGAGATTGTTGTTGACGGCCCGGAGGTGGCCCACGTAGTGGGTGCGCCAGGCCATGGTGATCGGTCCGGGGCCGGCCACGTGAATGGTGGCCGTGGTTTCGACGAGGTTATTGGCTGTCTCGAAGCCGGAATTGCCCTTGCCAATGACGAGGACCTTTTGGTTAACAAAGTCCTCCGGGTCAACCGGGACCGTGGCGTAATTTTCGGTCAACTCGATGCCGGGTATGGGAGGAATATAGGGTCTGGTAACGCCGGCGGCCACTATCAGACGCCGGCAATGGTAGGTGTTCCCCTGCTCATCCCACAGTTGAAAATTCCTGTCTTTGCTCACGCGAGTGACCTGAACGCCATACTTAATCTTTAAGCCAAAGTGGCCGGCGAATTCCTCTAAATAGTGGACCAAATCATCCGCGTCAGGAAAAAAACGATGGCTATATCGCGTGAACAACAGATCGCGGCTGTCCGAAAGCAACGAGTTCCAGTCCATGCGTAATCTAAATTCCGCATTTTCATTTCCGGTATAACGCTTGTTGATGGAAATCAGTTGCCGGTGGCGGGGAAACCTCTTGAAGAAAGTACCAGGGGAATTGCCGGCCTCGAGAATGAGATAATTTTGTCCCGCCCGTTCCAGAAAATACCCGAGTTGCAGGCCGGCCGGACCGGCGCCGATAACCAGGTAGTCCAGGAGCATCTGCTTACTCGCCATGTCTTGCACCTCCAACTAAGTTTCTGGCGAAACGGTGGCGCTACGTTGAGCGCGGCAGAAACTTTGGCTTAACATTTACTGTAAATAGATACGTGCCAGACAGGCTAGTAGATTGCTTGCAATGTCCTTCTAATCCCGTTTTAATATTTGCCAGGCAGTATTAACAGAACCAAAACAAGCGGTTAATCAATTATTGACACGCCAACCCTACAATCGCACCAATTACTGTATTGGGAATGGGCATGGTTCAGAAGCCTGAAAAGTTGCGTTGGCACTCGGTAACGCAATTTGGCAAATCGCGACCTGTCAAGCTAGCTTGAACCGTGCCTGGGAACGATAGACAAAAGGAGATTAACCACATGTTACGAGTACCCAAACGATCGGCCCTTTCTGTGCTGGCAGTGCTGATATTGCTCGTCCTTACCGTGGGAGCAGTCCTGGCCCAATCTATTACCGGCCCCAGCAGCTCGCAAACTCCGTATCTGGTGCGAAGCATTCCCGGCGTGGTTGTCAAGGCCATTCTAACCACCGGCGATTCCGTTAATCTCAAGCCCGATGGCACGCCGTACCGTATGGTTGGCATTCCTGACGGCCTGGGCGCTTTTGATAATGGCGACGGCACTTTTACCGTGCTGATGAACCACGAACTAGGTGAGAGTCTCGGCATCGTCCGCGCTCATGGAGCGACGGGCGCTTTTGTTTCTAAATGGATCGTCGAAAAAGAATCCCTGCGCGTGCTGCATGGCGAAGATCTGATCCAGACGGTCGGCGTCTGGGACGGCACCGCCTGGCAGTATCAGAGTGGTGTGGCTATTAGCCGTCTTTGCTCGGCCGACCTGCCGCCGCTAAGCGCTTTTTTCAACGCCAACACCGGCAACGGCTATAACGGCCGTCTATTCATGAACGGGGAGGAGGCAGGCGCTGAAGGGATGGGTTATGCCCACGGCCTGGACGGGGTCAGTTACCAGTTGCCCTGGCTGGGGCGCTTCAGTTGGGAGAACAACGTCGCCCACCCTAACGCTGGCGATAACACGGTCGTTATCGGCCTGGACGACAGCGGCGATGGCCAGGTTTACGTCTACGTCGGTAGCAAACAGGCTACAGGCACCCCGGCCGAGCTGGCCGGCCTGACCAACGGCGTGCTCTACGGCTTGAAGGTCAACGGCTATCCCTTTGAAGATCCGGCCGGTGGCATCCCTTCGGGCACGTCCTTCACCGGCTACAGCTTTGGCGACGTGTCCGCCTGGACCGGCGCCTTTCTCCAGGACGAGAGCAGGGCCAACGGGGTGACGGAGTTCCAACGCCCCGAAGATGGCGCCTGGGATCCCAACAATCCCAATGACTTTTACTTTGTCACCACGGCCAGCTTCAGTGGCAACAGCCGCCTGTGGCGCATCCGCTTTGCCGATCCCACCAACCCGGCGCTAGGCGGTACCATTGACATGCTGTTAGACGGGGCCGAAGGTCACCGGATGATGGACAACCTGGCTATCAACGGGCGCGGCCAGGTTTTCATCCAGGAAGATCCCGGCAACAACTCGTGGCTGGCAAAGATCTGGCGCTACGACATTGCCGGAGATAGCCTGCTGGAAGTCGCCGCTCACGATCCGGACCGCTTCCTGGCCGGTGCGCCGGGCTTCTTGACGACCAACGAGGAAGCCTCCGGCATGATTGATGTTTCCGACATTCTGGGGCAGGGTTGGTTCCTGCTCGACGTTCAGGCGCATTACAACAACGGCGACCCTGAACTGGTAGAAGGCGGACAATTGTTGGCCATCCACGTTCCACCCGGCCGGCCTTAAACACAACCTTTCCGCGCCTGGCGGAGCCGTGCTGGCCGGGTAAGGCAATCCACAGGATTGCCTTACCCGGCCATTTTGTTTCTGCGGCCGCCCAGCCACACCTCACCCAAACTATTGCCCCGGCCCTTGAAAGGGCCTATACTTTTGGCCACTAATATCAAAAAGGGGCTAAGGAGATCAATATGTTACACATAGCTAAAGAAACCCACCATACCCTGGAGGAAGTAATCCAGGCGGCCATTGCCTTCTTCGGTCCTGGTGGCGTGGGCCTGGCCATAAAAGAACAAACGGCCGGCTCTGTCTGGTTCGAGGGCGGCGGCGGGCACGTCATCGTTCAGGCCCAGCCCAAAGACGCTGTAACGGAAGTAGACATCGAAACCCGTGAGTGGGAGTACCCGGTCAGACAATTCCTGGAGAAGATTTAACGATTGATAATCGGTTCAGAGTTACAATACCCGCTGGCTATTTGGCATTGGCAAACGGGTAACAATACCTGGCAACCATTGCAGAGGAGACAACACGCGCGGGGCGCACCACAATGAATCAAAACATGCCGGGAGGAGGCTCCATTTTACCAAACCCCTAATCCCCTAATCCCGGCCTATTTTCAGAGGAAAAACCATGACCCAGCGACGAATGACGACCAAAGCGGACCTGCTGGCCGAGATAGAGCGCACCTGGAATGCCCTCAACGCCGCCCTCGGCCGGCTGACTGAAGCCCAGATGACAACCATCCGCGACCCCCAGGGCTGGACAGTCAAAGACCATCTCATCCACCTGGCCGCCTGGGAGCGCGGGTCAGTCTTCTTCCTGCAAGGAAAACCGCGCCACGAGGGGATCGGCGTTGGCGAGACCCTTTACCTGACTGGCAGCGACGACGAGATTAACGACGCTATCTTCCAACAGCGCAAAGACCTGCCCCTCGACGAAGCCCTGGCCCACTTTCGCGACGTTCACCAGCAGATGATGGCCGCCCTCCAACCGCTGACCGACGCCGACCTGAAAAAACCATACCGCCACTACCTGCCCAACGATCCCGGCGAAGGCGACGGCCCCCCGGCCATCAAGGTCATCTACGGCAATTCCGCTCATCACTTCGCCGACCACCTGGGTTGGATTGAGGCGTTGGTAGCGGGATAGGGCGTTAACTACCTCAGCCTATGTCAAAACCAAATTGCATTGCCACTCACCAGCGGTAGTCAAGGCGTAGAGAAAACCTTTGTTAATTGTTAAATGAGTGCGAAGAAGCACCTACTCCTCTTACTGGCTTTGTTCTTGGTTTATGCTTGCCAGGACAAGGCCAATTCGCCTCTGGTTGATTCCCCACCGACAACCATTCCCGTCGTTAGCACTGCCACACAAACGCCTTTAGAATCAGTTACCGTAACCACTCTTGCAAGCACAAAGGTTCCGGCGACTCCGCCAACGACAGATTCTCACCTATCTACACCGACCCCCCGGCCGACGGACATCCCATTTCTTACTCCAACTGCCCTTCCTACGCCAACTCATACGCCAGCACCAACTATTACCCCAACGTCCTCGCCAACACTGTTGCCCTTGACCGATGCTCCCCCTGGTCTCATTTACCGTGCTGAGGACGGTATCTGGCGAGTTGGCTCAAATAGCTCGGCGAGTCGCATTTCCGATAAGCCAGACGCTGTTATTTCACCTGATGGTGGCCAGGTACTTTATATTCAGAACGACGATATCTTTGTGGCTGATTTGAGAACCGGCTTAAAACGAAATATCACCCATACAGCCAGTCGAAGTGAATGCTGCCCAGAATGGTGGCCAGGACAAGACGGCATAATTGTCTTTGGTTCCTGGCCAGAAGAGTACGAGCCGTTTCACTCACCGTTTGGCGATTTTGATTATGGTTTCCTTACCAGGGCCAGAACCGATGGCAGCGATTATAAGGTTTTGGACGAAAGTGAGGGATTTTATAACTGGCTTGCTCCCCGGCCCTATGCTTCGTTACTCATTTACGGCGACAGAATATACGAGAATTCAACTGGTTCCCGTCCGTTTTCAGGCGCCGACTTCTCTCTGGTTCCATCGGAAAACACACCATTGCGGGAATATGTAAGTGCGCGCGCTTGGTCCCCAAATGGAGAGTTCCTGGCCGCTTACGTGTATCGCCGTATAGAATCGGATCCAAATCTCAATGAAGGGGTGGCCTTGTTTGATTTTGCTGCTCGTACAGTACGTTACGTCCACAACTACCGCGTCTTCGGGACCGATGTCCAACCGCCATTACCTGCCTGGAGCCACGATGGCTCGATGATTGCCTTTTACGCCAGAGACGATCACGACCCAGCCAAAGGCTTGTGGGTTATAGAAATAGAAACAGGGCAGGTGCTTTTCAGCCCTACGCAAAACTGGCCGTTGGAATGCAGAGGTAACATTGTTTGGAGTCCGGCGAATAATCAAATCGCCTGTACGACACACAACCGTGAGGAAACGACTTATTGGCTTATTGGCTTACAGAATGGAGAAGCCATGCGGTTTGAGTTGAAGGAAGGCGCGGGATTGCTCGACTGGCGGTAATATATCTTTTTGAGGAGATAGCGCGTGCGAATTATTGACCTCCATCCCGACAACCAGGAAATCATCGGCCAGACGGCCGCCCTGCTCGTTGACGCCTTTCAGGAACACTGGCCGGCCGCCTGGCCCACCTTGGAGTCGGCGCTTGAGGATGTCCGGGAGTCGCTGGAGCCGGGCCGCATCAGCCGTGTGGCCATCGGCGACGACGGCACGGTCCTGGGCTGGGTGGCGGCTATCCCCGAATACGACGGCAACGCCTGGGAATTGCACCCCATGGTCGTCCATCCTGGCTACCAGGGCCAGGGCATCGGCCGGGCGCTGGTCGCCGACCTGGAAGCGCGGGTGCGCGAGCAGGGCGGCATCACCCTCTACCTGGGCACCGACGACGAGGACAACATGACCAGCCTCAGCAACACCGACCTCTACCCTGACGTGTGGCGGCACCTCAGCAACGTCAAAAATTTGCGCGGCCATCCCTACGAGTTCTACCAAAAGCTGGGTTTTGCCATCGTTGGCGTCATCCCCGACGCCAACGGACCGGGAAAACCGGACATTATCATGGCCAAGCGCGTAGGCATCGTCCTGCACGATACGCGCCCCAACAATGGATAGAATAGGACGCTCTTTAACCTGGAGCCAGGTCCACGCCCGGCGGTTATCACAACATTATCTACTGCGGCGAGCCGACCACCAGCAATTACTTGAAGTCGTTATCCGGATCGGCGGCGTCCAGGCCCAGCTCATGTCGGCCGCCGAGCTGGCCCTGGGGGCGCGCCTTGACGGCCTTTCCCCGGCCGGCGTCCAGAACGCCCTCTGGCAAGAGCGCACGCTCATTAAGACCTGGGCCATGCGCGGCACGCTTCATTTATTGACCACTAGTGAATTCCCCCTTTACGTCGCCGCTCGCGCCGCCCAGACCATCCGCCGGCCGCCCAGCTACTACACCTATCACGGCGTCACCCCGGCCGAGCTTGAGGCCATTATTGACGCCATCCCCCAGGTCCTCAACGACACCCCCATGACCCGCGAGCAGTTGGCCGGCGCCATTGCCGAGCGGGCCGGCCAGCCCAACCTGGGCCAGGTGCTTCTTTCCGGTTGGGGCGCGCTGCTAAAACCGTCGGCTTTCCGGGGCGATTTGTGTTTCGGACCCAGCCAGGGCCAGAACGTCACCTTTGTCCGGCCCGGCCGGTGGATCGGGGAGTGGCAGCCGCTGGACCCCCAGGAGGCGCTCCAGGAAATGGCCCGCCGCTATCTCGCCGCCTACGGCCCGGCACCGGCGGCCGACTTCGCCCGTTGGTGGGGCTTCCAGGAAGGGCCGGCCAAAAAACTGTTCCGCTCTCTGGGCGACGAGATTGAAGAAGTTGACGTGGAGGGCTGGCCGGCCTGGGCCTTAAGGGCCACGCTCGAGCATTTACAGGCACTTGAAGCGCCCCGTTCGGTCAACTTGCTGCCCCAGTTTGACGCCTACGTCATCGGCCTGTCCCGTGATTGCGAGCCGCTATTGCCGGCCGCCTACAAGGGCCGGGTCTTTCGCCCCCAGGGTTGGATTTCGGCCGTCGTCCTGGTAGACGGCCGGATGGCCGGTACGTGGGAGTACGACAGCCAGCGCAGCCAGACGACGGTCAAGGTAAGCATGTTCAAGCCAGCAGCGGCCGGGGTCAAAGAGGGTATCGCGGCCGAAGCGGAACGGTTGGGTAACTTTCTGAATACAAAAGTTGTGTTGGTCTATGAATAAGAAAATTTGGATTTGAGTGGTAAGGCGTTCTCAGTTATAGTTGACCACTATACTTTATGATGGCAAGACGCCGTGCCGACGATTATCTGGACTGAGTATCTCAAATATCGTGCAGCACTCAGAAAATTCGAGTTGTCGAAACTTGAGCATATCGTCCGGCACTCTAGCGAACGTTATTTTGATACTGAGACAGGGCGCCTCGTTGTGGTTGGTCGCCATGATCGGCAATTAATCGCGATTCCCTACGACGTTGAAGGAGACATATTTACTCCAGTGACTGTCCACGTTGTCACGCGTCAGCAGATTCGATTCCGGGTTAGGACTGGAAGGTTTACCATTCATGAATAAAGCCTATATTAGATACTTCGAGCAAGAGGATATATTGCACCTGGTTATCTCCGATGAGCCAGAGAGTAGAAGCGTGGAACTCACTCCTAATATTACAGTAGAGTTAAACAGTAAGAATGAAATGATTGGAGTCGAGATCTTACACGCCAGCGCTTTTCTGCGTGACTCGGTGCTTGAATCTATTCAGGCAAAAACGCTCCAACTACTCGAAGCCGAGGCGGCCTGATTTACGGTATGCACAAACTGCAAAGCCGGGGATTTGTCAATCCCCGGCGAACAGATTAAAGGGCACATCGCGGCGCCCCCTGGCTGTATTTCGTAACGATTGGGGTAGTTTAGACGCGGGTGACGTAGGCCCCGGTGCGAGTATCCACCCGGATCACGTCCCCCACATTCACAAAGAGCGGCGTGCGCACCTTGACGCCAGTCTCCGTCACCACTTCCTTGGTCGCGCCGGTGGCCGTGTCGCCGGCAATGGCCCGTTCCGCATCCACCACCTCCAGCTCCACGTTCAATGGCAGGTTGTAGTCCAGCACCTCGCTCTCGTAAAACAGCAGCTCCAGTTCCATATTTTCCCGCAGCCATTGGGCGTCGTCGCCAAAAACGGCGTGCGGCACGTGAGGTTGCTCGTACGTCTCGGTGTCCATAAACACGAAAAATTGGCCGTCGTCGTATAGATACTGCACGTTACGCTTGTCCAGGCGAATGTCCTCCACCCGATCGCCGGAAGAGAAGGTCAACTGCAGGTTGGTCCCCCGGCGCACGTTGCGCACGCTGACGCGAATCGTCGCCTTGCCCCGGCCGGGCTTGTTGTGCGAATACTCCGTTACCTTATAAATCTCGCCGTCGTGCAGAAAAGTCGTGCCCCGGCGCAATTGGTTAACGTCAATCATAATCTTGATGCTCCTTAATATAGTAATGAGCGATGAGCAATGAGCGATGAGTAATGGTATTTACTCGCAAACTCGCAGACTTGCAAACTCGCAAACTGGTAGTTTATCACAAAGCGCCGTCTCTGCCAGGTGTGGTACAGCCAAAAGGAGCATGCTACAATAACTTCATGGCTACGACTCCAGTCGCCACCCAGATTCTTTGCCGCCAATGCACCGCCCCCCTGGCCGTCGAACAAGGGGTCTCCCTGGTCACCTGCGAATTTTGCGGCACGGCCAACGTCGTAGACAAGAGCCAGGCTGTTTTTCACTACGCCGTCCGCCAGACCGTCCGCGAGAACGACGCCGTCGCCGCCCTGAGACGCTGGATGGCCGGCAACAAGACGGTCAAAGACCTGGACAAGAAAGCCCAGATCGAAGGGCCGGTCTTCCAGTTGTTCCCGATGTGGCTGGTGCGGGCCAACCAGAACGGGCAGGAGATGGTCTTGCTGGAGCCGGCCGCGGCCCTGTCCGTCTCCGAGCTGAAGGAGCTGACCGTGCCGGCGGCCGACCTGGAAACGTACGACCCGTCTTTCGACGAGCAGGCGGTCGAGGCAACCGTTCCCTACGAGGCCATGTTGCGCTGGCTGGAAAACGATCACCGCGTACACCGGTCGAGTATCCGCGAGGTGGCCCTGGTCCACCTGCCGGTCTACCAGTGCAAGTACAGCCACAACGGCCGGCGCTACACGGCCGTGGTAGACGCCGCTACCAGCAAGGTCTTCGCCAACATTTACCCCTCCAAGTGGGAAGCGCCTTACTTTGCCATCGGCGCGGCCGCCTTTGCCGTTTACTGCTGCGCCTCCTTTATTCCCCTGGCCGGTTACTTCACGGCCGAGGGCACCGGGCTGGCCATTGGCGTCCTGGCCTATTTGGTCTTAGCTGTTATCCTGGCCATCCCTATTTTCACCCTGGCCACCGTCATTTCGGCTAAAGTATGAGTCCACAAACCGCTTCACATGGTTTAAACTGCCCCAACTGCGCCGCCGTTGTGCCTGTGCCTGAAGGGACGCGCATTGTCACCTGCCCTTCCTGCCAGACCCGTTCCCTGGTCCAGGGAGAGCGAGGCATCCGCCGTTGGCAGGTGGTTAACCGCCTGGACCGGGACCGGGTGCTGGCCGCCGTGCGTGGCTTTTTCTCCGGCATGGACAAAGCCCGCGACCTGAAGCGGGTGGCCCAGGTCCGGGAGCTGTTCCTGGTCTATCTGCCTTACTGGCGGGTCCAGGCCTTTGTCGCCGGCTGGATGTTCGGCCGGGTCAGGTCGGGCGAAGACAGCACCAAGCCAGTGGAAGTCGAGGTCATGGAGGAGATGCACTGGAACGACGCCGCGGCCGACGTGTCCGAGTTTGGCGTCCACCAGGTGTCGCTGTCTAAGGATGACCTGGAACCGTACGACTCGGAGCGGCTGCACGCCGAGGGCATGGTCTTTGAGCCGGTGGAGTCGCGGGATGATGCCTTGCAGGAGGCGGAGCAGCATTTCCTCCACCGGGCCAGGAGCAAGCAAAGCCTGAAGCAGAAATTCTTTGAAAAGTTCCACATGTTGCGTCGCCAGTTGTCTGTGGTCTATTACCCGCTGTGGGTCGCTCGCTACGACTACCGCGGCCGCAACTACCAGGTGGTCGTGGATGGCGTTAAGGGGACGCTGCTGTATGGCAAAGCCCCCGGCAACATCTTCTTCCGGGCGGCCATGCTGGTCCTGGGCATGGCCGCCGGCAACTTTATCCTGGTCAACGGCACCATCCTGGCCGGCCTGCTCTTTGCCAACAGCGACGACAGCGACGGCTGGTGGATTATCCTGTTCCCCCTGGCCATTGGCGCCGGGCTGATTATTGCCGGATACAGCCGCTTTCGCTACGGGGAAGAGGTCGAAAAGCTGCAAAAAGAGGCCCGCAAGGCGGCGTTGTCCGATGGGGGTGAGGCTAAGAATTTGCTGTCCAGCGGCCTGAGCATTATCGAGGAAATTTCCGAACTCGATCTGTCGAACCTCCCCAGACGATGAAGTTAATTGCCCTGCGTTGTCCCGTTTGCACCCAACCCTTAGCGCCGGAAAACGACGACATTGTCGTCGCCTGCGGCCATTGCCGGGCCGAAGTCGCCATTGGCCAGGACGGCCCCAGCCAGATCAACGTCCGCTACGCCCTGCCGGCCGGGGCCAGGCCGGAGATGAATCCCTGGTACCCGTTTTGGGTCTTTAGCGGCCAGGTGCAGCTCCAGCACCGGGAGACCCAGGGCGGCGGCCGGTCGGGCCAGAAAGAGGCCGAGGCGTTGTGGAGCGCGCCGCGCCGCCTGTACGTGCCGGCCTGGGAGCTGTCCATGCACACCGCCCAAGACGTAGGCAGCCGGCTGATCCAGCAGCAGCCCCAGTTCCAGCTCGTCGAGCGGCCGGAGCAGGCCCAACTGGTCAGCGCTGTGGTCACGCCCGGCGACGCCCGGAAGCTGCTGGAGTTCATTGTTCTGGCCGTCGAGGCCCGGCGCAGCGATTGGTTGAAGGACCTGGTCTTTCATCTGGCGCTGGGCGAGCCGGAGTTGTGGGCAATTCCAGTTAAAAGCAATGAGCGATGAGCAATGAGTTTGGAAGTAGAGCGGGTTGAGACGGGTAAGCAGTTGCGGGAGTTTATTAAGATGCCCTGGGAGGTCTACAAGAATGACCCCAACTGGGTGCCGTGGCTCTTTTTTGAGCGGCTGACCTTTTTCGACAAGAACAAAAACCCGTTTTTCCAGCACGCCGAGGCCGATTATTTTATTGCCCGCCGCAACGGCCGGGCCGTGGGGACCATCGCCGCCATCCTCAACCACCGCCACAACGAGGTTCACCGGGAAAACGTGGCCCACTTTGGCGTCTTTGAGCTGCTACCCGACCAGGAAGCGGCCGAGGCCCTGCTGGAAACGGCCGGCCGCTGGGCGCGAGACCGGGGCGTCGAAAAGATCCTGGGGCCGATGAACCTCTCGACCAACGACGAGTGCGGGACGCTGATTGAGGGATTTGACCAGCCACCGGTTATCTTAATGACCTACAACCCTCGCTACTACGTCGAGTACCTGGAAGCGGCCGGCTTCACCAAGGCCATGGACCTGCTGGCCTGGCACGGCGACCTGGCCAAGCTGGTCGCGCCGGGCGGCATGCCGGAAAAGGTCGTCCGCATCGTCGGCAAGGTCAAGGACCGCTATGGCCTCTCCATCCGGCCGCTGAATATGAAAGATTGGGACAACGAAATTGAGCGGGTCAAGAAGATCTACAACAGCGCCTGGGAGAAGAACTGGGGTTTTGTGCCCATGACCGACGAGGAAATCCACCACCTTGCCGAAGGTCTAAAGCCGGTTATTGACCCGGCCGTGGCCTTCCTGGTGGAAAAGGACGGCGACGTGGTCGGCTTCTCGCTCTCCGTGCCGGACGTAAACCAGGTGCTGCGCCAGGTCCGGCCAGGCCCCTCGACGCTTGGCTCTTACCTGGGCGTGGCCCGGATGTTGCTGAACAAGCGCAAGACCAACCGCATCCGGGTCATCGCCCTGGGGGTGATTGAGCCTTACCGGGCCAAAGGCGTGGACGGGCTAATGTATTACGAGACGGCCAAAGCGGCCGTGCCCCGTGGCTACCCCCTGGCCGAAGCCTCCTGGATCCTGGAAACCAACGACGCCATGAACCGGGCCATTGAAGTCATGGGCGGCGTCGTCTACAAGAAGTACCGCATTTACGAGAAGAATGTGAAGTAGGCGGGTGGCGAGTGTGCGAGTCTGAGAGTATGCGAGTGGGCAAGTTACTCGCAAACTCGCAGACCCGCAAACTCAGTCCCTGGTTCAGGCTTCGCCCTGAACAAGCACTCATTACTTTTAAGGAGTACCCCGATGCAAAAAGAAACGATTCACACGACGAACGCCCCGGCCGTCGTCGCCGCCTATTCTCAGGCCATCCGGGTCGGGGAGTTCATCTACACCGCCGGCCAGATTGCCCTAGATCCGGCCTCCGGCAACCTGATCAGTGGCGACGTGGCCGCCCAGACCGAACGAGTCATCCGCAACCTGCAGGCCGTTCTGGAAGCGGCCGGCTCCAGTCTCGACCACGTCGTCAAGACGACCGTCTTCCTCCAAGACCTGGCCCATTTCAAGACCATGAATGAGGTCTATGGCCGCTTCTTCACCCAAAAGCCGCCGGCCCGGACCACCATCCAGGCGGCCGCCCTGCCGCTCGGCGCGCTGGTGGAGATCGAGACGGTGGCCATAGTGGCCGAGTCTTAATGAGGCCAGGCCGGGCCTGGCGCTTGGCCATCAATGGGATCGGTGTAAAGGATTTTGCTGATGCAAAAGGAAATTATTGCCACACCCAATGCCCCAGTGGCCCTTGGTCCTTATTCCCAGGCTGTGCGGGTGGGAAAGTTCATTTATACGGCCGGCCAACTTGCCCGGGACCCGGCTTCCGGTAGCCTGGTGATCGGCGACGTGGCTGCCCAGACCGAACAGGTCATTGGCAATCTGCAGGCGGTCCTGGAAGCGGCCGGCTCCGGCCTGGACCACGTCGTCAAAACCACCGTCTTCCTCCAGGACCTGGCCCATTTCAAAACCATGAACGAGGTCTACGGCCGCTTCTTTAGCCAGAGCCCACCGGCCCGGACCACCATCCAGGCGGCCGCCCTGCCCCTCGACGCGCTGGTAGTGATCGAGGCGGTGGCCTTGTACCCTGAACAGTAAAAATTGCTGCCTAGAGAAAAAGAAGGTTGACCTCACCAGGGAAGCGGTGTAGCATGGCCTGAAGGAGAGTGGTGAGACGATGTTAGAATCACTTCACCTGAAACACGTCGGGCCTGCTTCCCAGTTTGACGTTGAATTCGGCCCACGCCTGAATATCTTTACCGGCGACAATGGACTGGGCAAGACCTTGGCCCTGGGTGAAAAGGCCAGGATGGAACCTTTCCATTTCACCTCGCAAACACTTTTGAACGGATTGGCGCAAAATGGAAAGATGCTGTGCAATGGCCTGATTGATGACTGGGTTCGTTGGCAGTATCAACCCGACCAGGATAACGCCTCGCCCTTCCCAGCATTGTTGCGCGTCCTTGATCAGCTTTCACATCCAAGCGAACCTATAAAACCTGGTAAGCCCACCCGCCTCTTCATTGATGATGTTCGTGATATTCCAACCATTGACCTCCCTTATGGTAATGTACCCATCACTCAGGCTTCGGCGGGTATGCATAGATAAACTCTTTTTGTTTGAACTGAAAGGGCGTGGTGTAACTCTGCGTGAAGTGCCCTGGGCCAAGCAGGGGGATGCGGTCGAATTACGCTTGAATTTTTAGAGAGAGTCGCCCCGTTGATTGTTCAGGCAGTTCGTAAACAGTAAGATGAATCACGCGCTGAGTGAGGATGGGCAATGGCTGGTGAGACGATCCTGGTTGTAGACGACGAGGCCAATATCCGTGAGTTGGCGCGGATGTACCTGGAGCAGGAGGGCTACCAGGTCATCATCGCCACCAACGGCGAGCAGGCCCTGGCCCAGATCCGGCGCGACCCGCCCAGGCTACTGGTGCTGGACCTGATGCTGCCGGAGGTGGACGGTTGGGAGGTCTGCCGGCGAGTGCGGGCGACCAGCAACGTGCCAATTATTATGCTGACGGCCCGGGACGACGACATAGACAAAATCGTCGGGCTGGAGTTGGGAGCCGACGATTACGTAACCAAGCCTTTTAACCCCCGCGAGCTGGTCGCCCGCGTCCGGGCCATTTTGCGGCGGGCCAGCCCGGCCGCCGGCCAGCCGGCCGGCCAGGCGCGGCAGATAGGCAACGTGGTCATTGACCCGGCCGCCTACGAAGTGACGGTTAGCGGCCGGCGGGTGAATTTGCGCGCCAAAGAATTTGACCTGCTGCTGACGCTGGTAGACCACGCCAACCAGGTCCTGTCGCGGGAGCAGTTGCTGGACCTGGTCTGGGGCTACGAATTTTACGGCCACACCCGCACCGTGGACGTTCACGTTGCCCATCTGCGGGACAAACTGGCCGATAGCAACCTGGCCATTGAAACAGTTTGGGGAAAGGGCTATAAGCTGTCGCCGCTGTAGCCAGGGCGGGGCGGGGGGCCGGATCTGGTAATTAGTAATTGGAGTCATTGGTAATTACTCCCCATCAGGCGGAGAGAGCTTGGCATTCCTGCCGGCCGCACCCAGCTCTTCTCTTTGCCGGAGTTGGTAATCAAAACTTTTGATAAAATGACAAATATTTTGATAATCTATTGACAATAGCAAAATATTTTGTTATTATGCTGTCATGTTTTGAAAAACAGGCGGAGACTGGTAAATAGGTTAAAGAGTTGAAACTTCGGCCCTGGCTCTAACTCTAACTCAACACTCTAACTTTAGTAAGGAGTAACCGTGCGCAAGATTTTAGAACAATGCCCTACCTGTGGCGGTGAGCTGGCCGTGACCCAGTTAAGCTGCACCAACTGCGAGACCGTCATCCTCGGCCGCTACGCCCCCTGCCTGTTCTGCCGCCTATCACCGGAAAACCTCCGTTTCCTGGAGGTCTTCGTCAAGAACCGGGGCAACGTCAAAGAAATGGAGCGCGAATTGGGCGTCTCCTACTGGGCCATCCGCAACCGGCTGAACGAGGTTGTCGCCGCCATGGGCTTCGAGGCCGAACCGGCCGCCGCCCGCGAAGAAACAAGCGCCGCCCGGCGTGACGTCCTGGAACAGCTAAACCGGGGCGAGATCACCGTTGCCGAAGCGGCCGAACTTTTAAAGAGGACTGAGGGCTGAGGGCCGAGGACTGAGGACTGAGCGGCTACACCCCTACACCTCCACCCCCTACTTTTTTAAGGAGAAAGTTATGAACGAGGAACGTACCCAAATATTACAGATGTTGGCCAACGGGAAAATTACTGTGGACGAGGCCCAGACGTTGTTGGAGGCGCTGAGCGAGCGGCCGGCGCCGGCCAGGGAGGCGGACGTTAGACCGAAGGCGCCATTCCCCCCAAATATCAACGTTGGCCACGGCCACCCCCCGCATGAGCCGCACCGCCAGCGCAAGAACCGGGGCAACGACCTGATTGACCAGGTGCTGGCCATGCGTATTCACGGCGTGGACGCCCAATTCGTGTCCGACGTGAAGGCTTTGGGCTTCACCAACCTGACGCCGGACCAGTTGCTGGCCATGAAGATTCACGACATCACCGCCGATTTCATCGCCGAGATGCAGCGGGCTGGTTTTGAGGATCTGACCATAGACCAGCTCCTGGCCATGCGCATCCACGACATGGATGCCGGGTTCGTGGCCGAGATGAAAAGCCTGGGCTTCGCCGACCTGACGCCGGACCAGTTGCTGGCCATGAAGATTCACGACGTTACGACTGATTTTGTCGAAGAAATACGCCAGGCTGGCCTGGGCGAGCTGACGCTCGACCAGCTCCTGGCGATGAGCATCCACGAGGTAGACGCCGACTTTATTGCGGAAATGCGCCGGGCCGGCTTTGAGGAGCTGACCCCCGACCAACTGGTGGCCTTGAAGATCCACGACGTCAATGCCGAGTTCTTTCAGGAGATGTTGGCCCTGGGCCTGATCAAGCCCAAGAGCGAAGCCGAGGCCTATGAGCCGGCGGCAAAGGCGTAAAAGCACGCTCGTAAAAGCACGCTGGTGGGCCTTACCAGATAATGTGCTCAGGCGCTGCTAAGCGCCCAGGCGCCGGTGGAAAACGACCCGCTTCTACCGGCGCCTGTCTATTTTAGACAAGGGGGGTAAGCCAGCCGATCTTTGGGCCAGGCGGCCGCGTGCCAGTCCAGGTACTCCGCCAGGTGGGCCAGCCAGTACTGGTCGTTGTGGCCCCCGGGATTGACCCGGTATTCGTGGGCGATGCCGGCCGCCAGCAATCTATTGTGCAACTGGTCCTGTCCAACGCGCAGGAAGTCCGTTTCTCCCCGGTCCAGCCAGATACGCATAGCCAACAGGTTAGCCGTGGCGTAGGTGGCCAGCGGGTTGTAACGGGCCGGGTCGGTCTCGAAGCGCAGGTGGCTGCTGTGGCCGGAGACGGCGCTGAACAGGTCGGGGTGCAGGAAGGCGATTTCCAGGGCCCAATAGCCGCCGCGCGAAATGCCGCCGATGCTCCGGCCGGCGGCCGTGGCCCAGGTGCAGAAGGCGTTATCCACAAAGGGCAGCAGATAGTTGACTGTGATCCCCTCGACGCTCCGCTCCCCGCCGGAGGTCCTGTTTCCCAGCTCATCGCTGTAAGGCATGATGGCAATGAACGGCGCCGATCGGCCGCTGTTGATGGCTGTGTCGGCGTAGCGGGCCAGCCCCAGGTCCAGCCAGTGGCTGTCGGTCTGGATGGAGCCGTGGATAAGGTAGACCACGGGGTAGACCCGGCCGTCCTGTCCATAACACGGCGGCAAGTAGACGCTATAGGTACGCCAGGGGCCATCCACCGCGCTAGGGAACTGGCTGCGGAAGTAGATGCCCTGGCCACAATCTACGACGGCCGGCGCCTGGTTCAGGTAGGACAGGAAGACAGGTTGGGGAAAGAGGTTGGGAGCGACGTCCAGCGTCGGGCTGGGCGCGGCCGTCGGCAGCGGCGTCGGCGTGGCCGTGGGCGCCAGCGTCGGTGTGGGAGGCAACGCCGTTACCGGAGTAAGAGAGGGAACGGCCGTATAGGTGGCCGGGAGACCCTGGGCCACGGCCGGACCGCTTTGCCAGGGCGGCACCGTCGCCAGGGGCACCAACGTCGGCAGCGGCTGAATGGCCAACACCCCACACCCAGACAAAAAGACAGCCAACGCCAATTTGACGCAAAGACGCAAAGACGCAAAGAATATTTTTTTACTTTGCGTGAACTTTGGCCTGCCAAAGTCTGCGTCTTTGCGTCTTACTTCTTGATTCAATCCCTAAATCCCAGGGTTAGGTTTTACCTAACCTCAATCCCCGCCCAAATCTATTCAGTAACTTGATTTAACTTCCGTTCCAGGCGGGCCAGGCGGTGTTCCAGTTCGCCCCGCGCCAGGCTGGCCTGGGCGGCCGGCCAGCGGCTGACCAGCGCCAGCGCCTGCTGCGTCCATTCCCGGGCGGCGGCCAGGTCCTGGTGCTGCCACTCGTAATGCTTGGCCAGCTCCACGTGGGCGGCCACGTCTTCGTAAGCGGTCACGGCAATTTGCTGCCACAACAAGACCGCCTCCTCGCGCCGGCCGCCTTGCTTTAGCAACGCCCCCAACTGGTGCAACGCCTGGTGGTATAGCGCCAGCGGCAGGTCCAGCGAGATGGCCAGCCGTAAAATCTGCTCCGCCTCGGCCGCCAGGCCCAGCGCCGCCAGCCAGCGGGCCAGGCTCAGCAGGTCCACCGGGTGGTCCTCCGCCTGCGGCCGGGCAAACTGGCGGACAAGCTGGCTGGCCAGGGTCACCATCGAAAGCATATCCATCCGGTTGTGGTAAAAGACGCGCAGCAACTCGCGGGCGTCGCCGGTGCGCAGATAATCGAGATAGAGGCTGGGAATCAACCAGCCGGGCACATCCTCGGCCGTGCGGCGCAGGCCAAGCACGTTTTCCTCCAGCGATTTGAGGGCGCAGGATCCCACCCGGGCTCGCCACAGCCGGCGAGAGGGCGGCAACAGGTCCAGGTGCGGCCGGCCCGGCAGGTCGCCGGCCAGGTGGTCCAGGCGGTTCATCAGGTAGCGGTTATCCAGCAGCGGCAGATCGAAAGAGCGGCCGTTGAAGGTGATCAGCCCCGGCCGCTCCGCCAGTAGTTCGGCCAGCAAATGGAGCATGGCCGGCTCGTCGCCGTGGTCGCGCAGGAAATATTGGCGGACGACAAAGGCTGAGGCTTCGGCGGAGCTCTGTGCCTCCGCGCCCTTCTCAAAGAAAGCCACCCCAACCATAAAGGCCAGCGTGCCCGCGCCGGCCAGGCCGGTCGTCTCCGTGTCCAGGAAGAGCAGCTCATCCAGAGATAACCCGGCCAGCCGGCCGTCCCCGCCCAGCGCAGCGGCCGCGTCCCAGGGCAGCGTCTCCAGCTCGGCCAGTTGGCCCTGGCCGTGGCGATAGGCCAGGGGATAGACGCGGTCCAGAACAAAACAGGCGCCCACGTCCGTCTCGAGCAGCCGGCCGCCCGGCAGCAGCGTCTCCAGGGGCGGAGCGGGGTCCATTGAATTGGTTAGGGCCGGTAACTCTGTCTCTGATAGAGAAACCGGTAGGGAGGCAACCTCAACCGGCCGGGGTGGAGCCGGCTTCAAGTGGCGGGTTCCCCTGACCACACCCAAACGGCGCAACCGGGACTGGAGGTCATCGCGCATATGTTCGATTATATCTTAAGATGTATCCGGCCAAAAAGAAACTTTAGCATTATAATTCCGGGCCATGGGCCTCATCCTCTTTGGCGCCGGCGTCATTGTGCTTATTCTCCTGGCCAACATGCTGGCAGCCCGGAAAGACCCTTCCTTGACGGCCGCCTTTCACTGGTTGTTATTTCTTATCAATGTGCCGTTTGTTTTCCTGGGGTTAGCCCTGCTGTTCACGCCGGCCGCTATTTGGGAGGCGCAACTGGCTCTCATGCAGGTCCGGTTGGCTAATCTGCCCGTGCTGGGTGGCCTGCTGCTGGTGACGGCCGTCGTGGCCATGTTGTTGACGTTGGGGCCGGTGCGCCGCTGGCTGGCCCGCTGGACGCCGCTCAAGCCGGAGTCGCCGGTTCACACCCTGGCCCTGGTGCTCTCAGCTTATCTTGTCGGCAACACGACTATCAGTCTGAGCCAGGGCGGGGTCGAGGGGCTGGTGGAGACGGCCGAGGCGGCGCCGGTCAGTTTGATCGTCGCCCAGGGGGTGCTCTTTATTGCCGTGGCCATTGCCGGGGTGGGGCCGTGGATTCGCCGCAACGGCCGGGAAGTGTGGCAGCGGCTGGGGGTGGTCCGGCCGACGCCGGGCCAACTGGTGGCCGGCGTCAGGCTGATTCTTCTCCTGGTGGTGCTGCAAGGACTGGCCGGCTGGTTGTGGACGCTGCTCGACCCGGAGGAGGCGGCCGTGCTCGACGACCTCAACGCGGTCCTGTTGGGCGACATCAATACTGTCTGGGACTGGCTACTGCTGGCCCTGGCCACCGGCGTCGGCGAGGAGTTGCTCTTTCGGGGGGCTATCCAGCCGGCCTTTGGCCTGGGCCTGACCGCTTTTCTCTTTGCCGTGGCCCACGTCCAATACGGCCTGACCCCCGTCACGGTCTTCGTTTTCATTCTCGGCCTTATCCTGGGCCTGGTCCGCCGCCGCTACAACACGACCACGGCCATCTTTATCCACACCGGTTACAACTTTGCCCTGGGCCTGCTGGCTCTGTTGGCTACCTGGCTACAGCAGTTCGTTGAGTAGTCGAGTGTGTAACGTGTTCCAGCCCCGGTTGAAACTTGCGCCTGCCCGCCCGTTTTGTTACAATGCCTCCTGTTCGGGGCATGGCGCAGCTTGGTAGCGCGCTTCAATGGGGTTGAAGAGGTCGTGGGTTCGAATCCCGCTGCCCCGACCATCGTAATTGAGAACGCCGCGTCTGGAGCGCGGCGTTTTTGTGTAAATGTGACCATAATCAGCACAGCCATCAAGCCACAGTTGTCACCTTGTCACTGGTCCAGGCTTCGCCCTGGACACGGCTAACCGCTTCGGTTAGTCTGTCACCTTGTCACCCTGTCAAGCATATGAGCCGGGAACGTGTCGCGCCAATCAGCCGGGTCGTCAGCCTGATCGCCTTCGTCGTCGGGACACTCTTGAGCGTCATTTCTCTGGGGGCAGACCTCCTGCGGCTGGACCTGACGCCCGGCTTCGGCATGATCCAGATGTTCCAGCTCCTGGTCGGCCTGACCTTCCTGACGCTGGCCGGCTTTCTGCACATCTACAGCCTGCGGCCGCCCGGTTCTCCCCGTTCGCTCCAGGCCGACATCGGCATTCGCCTGGGGCTGACTGGCCTGGTCTTTGCCTACGTCGCCGGGCTGTCTGACCTGATCGGGATTGGCACCCACGTCCAGCCTGAATTCGACCGCCCCTTTGTCGGCCCACTGCAATTAGGCGGCATCGTCTTGGGGGTCATTTCCATTACGGCCGGCCTCATCCTCTACCACACCAGCCGTGGCTCCCGCCACGCCTCCTCCCTGGAATCTCTGCTGCCCCGCGAATCTTAGAAGAGATTGGAGAGTAGAGATTGGAGATTGAACGAATCTCTACTCTCTACTCTCCAATCTCCAATTCCTTCTCAGGCGGCCGCCAGCGCCGGCATTCCCATTGGAGCATGTTCTTGAGCGGCGTCTTCGGCGACGAGGCGGGCGAGGAGGGCCAGATTGTCTGACATGTGGGCTACCTTCGTCATCATCAGCCGGCATATGAGGCGCGTCAGCCATCGAGGCAGTCGCGGTATTTTCATGACGGCCGAGAGTTGCAGGCGCGTACCCTCTGTTCCCGCCAGAGGGATAAGACGATAGGTGCTAATCATTCTCATCGGGTTATTCGGGCCAAGAATATCCTGGGAGGTGTAATAATCAAACGGCCGCCAGTCCATGATTTCTTCTACCGATTGATTTTTACCGTGAGCGCAGTGATTACGCGTGCCCGCGCCCGTCCGGCCGCCCGGCCGGGCCGTCACGGTCCAGGTTGAATGTTCGATCCACAATTCCCGCTTTTGGGGGTCATTCAGCCAGGCCCAGACGACCGGCTGAGAAGCGGAGATATCCTGGGTGAGAACAATATCAGCTTCCTCTGGGGTAATGATGACGCGCTGCGCCTCGACCAGCTCTTTATAGCGCTTGTGAAGGTCCAGGCTATAGGTCTTAACGTCGCCCAGGTGCTCGTAACTCTCTGTCAGTTCTTGTACACAATCCGGCCAGACGGCCATATGAGTCAAACAAGACTCGGTAAAGAGGGCATAAGCACGCCAGCCTGTGGCCTCACTGACCTGGTTTTTCAGCAGCCGGTGGATCAGGTTTACGTCCGAACCGATCACTTCCGTGCCTCCGGCCACGCTTTGCATGACGTAATCACCATGGTGGGCCATAAATTTCAAGTCTAGCCTGGGGATAGAACGGCAGGCGTTGCATTCACAGGTCGTGCGGCGGCGAATGGCCTCTACCCGACTGCGGAAGGTAACGTAGGTCGTTTCCAGAATTTCCAGAATCGTTTCGCCGCGCGGGACCTTGTTTTCAGGAGCGTAGGCGAAAACGGCGTCCCCTTCCAGCTTGGAGAGAACCAGCACCGGTTTGAAGCTGTTGACAATGGTCTCCAGCAAGTCGCTCAAGATTTCGTGGGCGTGGTCCAGTTCCACCCCGGCCAGGTAAGAGGTAAAGCCGGAGATGTCGGCCAGAACCAGGTAGCCGCGCTGCATTTTCGTTTCCACTTTGTTCAATCTCCTATCACGCTGGGGATGTCCCCACGCTCTCTTCGGCCGCTGCTTCTTCGGCCATCAGGCGGTCCATCTTCTGCCAGAACTGTTTTGTTTTCCACAGGCCGACAAATATTAAACGACCCAGCGGTCTAGTAAACCAACGGGGCCAGGGCGCTTTGAACTGGAAGTGATTGTGCAGGCGCGTGCCGCCGCCATCTGGCAAGGATTCAAGTTGCGCCGTGTAAAGGACCGACCCTATCCGCTCGACAATCTCCACGGTGTAATAGTCGAACGGCCGCCAATCGAGGACTGTTTCGACGGCCGAACCGATGCCATGCTGGCAGTGGTTGCTGGCCCCGGGAGCCGTGCGGCCGTGGGGCCGTTCCCCGGCGCGCCAGCTCGTGCCCACCAGCCATCGGCTGCGCTTGCCTGGGTCGTTGAGCCACTCCCAGACGACGGCCGGCGGGGCGGCAAAGTCATAGGTCAGGACGACGTCCGCTTCTTCGGCCATCAGGAAAGTGCGCCGCGCTGCCACCAGGTCGTCGTAGCGATGGTGCAACTCCAGACTGTACGTCCGCACCCGGCCCAGGTGCCCATAGTGTTGGGCCTGCTCAACCATATCGTCGGCGGGTAGTCCCATCTGTTGCAGGCAATTTTCGGTAAAAAGGGCATAACCATGCCAGCCGGTGGCCTCGCCAACCGCATTTTTAAGCCACCGCTCACGGACGAGCATGACGTCCAGCCCAAGAATTTCCGGGGCACCGGCTAACTGGTGCAGCCGGTATTCGCCGTAGTGAGCCAGAAACTTCAAATCCAGCATAAGGACAGCGCGGCAGGCCTGGCACTGGCAGGTGCTGTGGCGGGCCATGGCCGCGACGCGCTCCCTGAAGGCAGCGTAAGTCACCTCAAATATTTCCAGCAACGTTTCACCGCGCCTGACCCGGAACGCCGGGGCGTGAGCCAGGACGGCGTCTCCTTCGACTTTAATGAAGGTCAGCACCGGCCGGAAACGGCCGGCTATCAACTCCAGCAGTTCACTTAAGATTTCCTGGGCGTGCTCCAGCTCCACCCCGGCCAGGTAGGGTACAAAGCCGGAGATGTCCGCCAGAACCAGGTAGCCACGTTGATTTTGATTGTCCATAAAGGTGACGGAAAGTAGATTAAAGCAGATTACTTTCCATTAAAGTCTGGCACGCGAGGATCATCCAGGTTTCATCTATTCTAAACCTGGCCCTGGCCGCTGTCTATAGGCCATTATAGGCAGGAGAAGTTATCATTCTCCAGGCCAAAAAGTGCTCATTTTTTAGTCAATTTGCCGCTTTAACGCAGCCCACTCACCTGAAAAGGCTGATTCAGCACCTGGAAGATAGCTGTTTCCCCCACCGGCCGCTGGAAGGTGAGCGAGAAGGGAATGGCCTGGCCGGGGGCCACGATCCAGGGGAAGCCGGGGCTGGTCGAGAACATCAGGTAAATCGTCCCGTTGCCGGTCAGGATCACGTCGGTCTCCCGGATTACCAGCGGCTGCTGGCCCAGGTTGCTAACCTGGCCGGTGAGCAGCAGGCTGGTCCCGTCCAGGGAGACCTGCGCCTGCCCTACCTGCACGGCCGCCTGCTGCCCCGCGCCGCCTTCCTCGCGGAAGGGGATGTTGACCTGGATCTGGCTGCCGCTGTCGGTCCGCGAGACCTGCCAGCCCAAAACGGGGCTGGCCAGCCCGGCCGGAATCTGGTAGCCGGCCGTGGCCAAAATCGTCTCGCCCGGATTGAGCGGGCCGCTCAACGGGCGGTAGTTGCCCAACTGGCTGGCGGCCGGGTTCAGGGCGTAAAGGTTGCCCAGGTCGTCGGCTAGGACCATCCGCAGCAGGCTGGAATCGAAGGGGGCGACGCCGACGTTTTGGATCTGGTAATCAACCAGGAAAAAAGCAAAGCCAGCCGGGACTTCCGGCCGGTCCAACTGGAACGTCGTCCCCTGGCCAGTAATTTGCAGGTTTTCCAACTGGGCTGTCTCACCCAACTCTACCACCCGGCCGACCTCCGTGTCCTTGGCGTCCGAGGAGATAAAACTGCCGCTAACCACCAGCCGCTCTGCCTCGGCGTCTGCATCGCCGACCAGGATCAGGGTGATGCCCGGCGCGAACTGGGCAAAAATATCCCGGTTGCTGGCCGGCACCAGTTGGCGGCTGGCGAAGTTAAAGGTCAGCGTCGAGCCGCGCCGGGTCGCCAGCGTAATCGGGTCGCCCAGCGCCAGCCGCTCCAGCAACGCCCGGTTGGCTTCGCTGTCGGCCAGGCCCAAGACGTAATTAATCACCAGGCCATGCGCCCAGGCGGCCGTCGTCTCGTTCTCGATCTCTGGCGTCCAGCCCTCTTCGTCAGGCGCGGGCTGCGACCGGACCGTAAATTGCTCGCCGGCGACGGTCAGGAAAGCCGGTGTGTCCAGCGTGACGGAAATGACTTCTGTACCGTCGTCTACGTTCATGACAACTGGCGACATTGGCGGGCCGGCCGGGGTGACGGTGCCATCCTCGACAATAGGGCGGGGGGTGGGTGTGTTCGCAAGCGGGTTAAACTCGTCCAGCAGCAGGATGACGGCGAAACAGCACATTGCCAGGCCGCCCAGCACGGCAATAATGGCAAAGACGAGGGGCAGCGGGCCTCGCTCGGTAAACACGGACTTGACGCTGGCGCGTTGGGGTTGTTCTTCAGCCATGAAAAATCAGTGCCAATCAGGGAATGTTGCCCGGCGCTGGCCAGGGCGCAATGCGAAGGGTAATGTTGGCGCTGCTCGTCACCACCTGGTTGTATCCCAGGAACGGGATGGAGACCCGCACCGGGCCGCTGACCTGCAGCGCCCCGGAGGAAATCACCCCCGCCTCGTTGGTGTAACCAAAGGCCAGCAGCTCGCCGGTGCTGTTGTCAAAAAAGGTGACGGCCATGTCCTCTACCCCCTCGGTCAGTTCCGGGGTGTAGTTATTGTTGCTGTCGTAGTAAATGGTGACGTTGACCTGAATCGTCTGCTGCGGCCCGCCGCCGCCGGTTGGCGTATTGGTTGGCAGGGGCATCACCTGGACGTTGGGCGTGGCCGTTGGCGTCGGAAACTCAAAGGGCGTCGGCGTAGCTGGGAAAGTGGGGAAGACACTCGTCGGCAAGGGCGTCGGCGTTTGGGGCGGCTGGCTGCCGCCCGTGCCGCCGCCGGTGCCACCGCCGCTCGTCGGCGGCCGGGTAGCCGTGCCCGTCGGCGTCGGCGTGGGGACGCTCTCCAGGCAGCGCAGGCTGTAGGTATACAGATAGGAGAGGGCGTATTCGGGCGGGGCGTATGGCCCGACCAGGATGTACAACCAGCCGGTATAGGTCGCCCGGTAGCTCACCAGGCTGCCAAAGTCGCCCGGCGCTTTATCGTCGTTGCCGCCCAGGCCGTTGTGGTTCTGATCATAGAGGATCATGTTGGTGTCGTTGACGCTCGACAGGTTCAACGTTTCGCAGGTGTAAAAGATACCGGTCTTGATCCACAGCCGAAAGTAGTCGTTGTCCGGTCCCTGGCCGACGGCCGGAACGAAGTTCAGGGTGTACGTCTCGCCCGCGCCGATTAAACAGGCGGTGTCAAAGTCTCCATTGTCCTCACACGCGTCGGCGCCGGGGACAGGGGTCAACGTCGGCACGTGGGTGGGAGTGGCTGTCCCCTGGATTTCATTGACCTCAAAGCAATAGGTCTGGTTGGCCGGGTCGCCAGGGTTTTTGTTGGTTACGCGGGCGTAATAATAGCCGTACACAGAGGCAGAAAAGATTACCTGCGAGGCCCGGTTACCAAATTCGTAATCGTCGTTAGTGGCAATGGGATTGCCCACGGTATTGTAAACGGTTAACTCCGTGTCAATGCCCTCGTCCAGGTTGCTGGTCAGGACTTCGTAAGCCTTGCCGGCTTTGGCCACGAAGCGGAAGTAGTCCACGTCGCTGGCTGGCCAGAGGGTGATGTCGCAGGCCGGATCGTCGTCAACCAGGATCGTGGCTGCGTCTTGCAGGATATCGTTCGGTTCGTAGATGTCCACGTAAATCGGCGTCGGCGAGCCGGCGATGGGCGTGGAAGTCGGCGTGGGGTCGTCGTCCTGGATGGTGAGCACGGCCGTACTGTTAGTGCCTGACAGGGTGGCATTCACGGGGTTGCGTAAAATCAAATTGACCGTTTCATTGGGCTCGTCCATCGTATCGTTATTAATCGTGATGATAAAGCTCAACGTCGTGCCCCCACCAGACGTGAAGGTCAAAGTGCCGGGGTTGGGGCTGACGCTGTAATCGCTGGGCGAAGTGGCCGACCCATTCACCACCAGATACTCGACAGTGGCCGTGGTTACCGGGGCCTGGCTGATCGTCACATTAATCGTAGCAGTTCCCGCTCCTTCGTTCTGTAGATAACTGGTGTTGCTAAAGCCAATAACTGGCTGCGACTGCAGCGGGGGGAAGTGGTTGACGCCGGCCGTAGCCGTGGGGGTATTCAGATTGGCGATGAGGATGAGGGGAACAGCCAGCAGGAACAGGCCGGCCAGAAAATGGACGAATCGTTTAAGCCTGGTGTGGGTCATAGCGCCACCTTATCTACTTTTGAACGTGCCCGGCAAGCGCCACAGGCGCCCCACCGTGCGACAGATTAACGTACTGACACGGGTCTGGAGTGCATGAACCGTGCGCTGATGGAATCACCACGCAAGGGTGATTATAGAAACAGGTGGACGCAGCGGCAAATAGGAAAGAAAGAGGGTTAAAAAGTTCTCATGATTCTTGCCGGGGCCCGGCCGGGCCCCGGCAAGAACCAGGGTGTTATTTAGCGTTCGGCCGCCGCCCCGTTCTTGGAAGAGCTGCTCAACACCTCGTCCACCAGGCCGTAATTCTTGGCATCCTCGGACGACAGGAAAATGTCGCGCTCGGTGTCCTGTTCAATTTTCTGAATGGACTGGCCAGTGTGGTAGCTGAGGATTTCGTTCAGCGTCTTACGCACCCGCAAAATCTCGTTGGCCTGGATGGCAATATCCGAGGCCTGGCCTTGTGCGCCGCCCAACGGCTGGTGCATGTGGATAGTGGCGTGGGGCAGGGCGTAGCGCATACCCTTGCTGCCGGCCGCCAGCAGCACCGTGCCAAAGCTGGCCGTGAAACCAACCGCCACCGTCGAGACAGGGCACTCAATTTGCTGCATGGTGTCGTAAATAGCCATACCCGCGTACACCTGGCCACCCGGCGAGTTGATGTACAGCCGGATGGGCTTGGTGGGGTCTTCACGGGCCAGGTATAGCAACTGGGCCACCACCAGGTTGGCAATCTGGTCGTTGATGGGGGTGCCCAGCATGACAATACGCTCTTTCAGCAGCAAGGAGTAAATGTCGTAAGCGCGCTCACCCCGGCCGCTGGTCTCGATCACCATAGGGATTAATGACGTAGGAATATTCATATTTCTTCTCCTTAGATTCACTTATACAATTGCAGGGAAGATGTAGAGTATACCTTTACTCTTCTTCTTCACTATCTGCCAAATCTGTTGCTTCTTCCTCGAGCGCCGCCAACTCTGGCGCTGTGCCGCTGACAATGGCGTTCATCCGCTCATAAATTTTATCCACCAAAATCTCTCCGGTCAGGGAGCGAAGAGAATCCCCTTGCGAGTAAATCTTGCGTAGTTGCTCGCGTAGTTCCTCATTCTCAAAACGGCTCAGCCGCTGGTCCAGGGCTTTATCAACGTCGGCCTGGCCAATCGTTAACTTTTCCTGCCGGACAAATTCTTGCAGAACCAGCCGTTCCTGGATGCGCTTTACCGCCTGGTCGCGATATTCTTCCCGCAGCTTTTCTTCTGTCAGCCCCTCTAGCTTGAGGTAATCTTCCCAACGATAGCCCTGATTGGAAGCGCGCTGCTTGACTTCCTCGACCAGGTCGTCCAACTCTTCATCTACGGCCGCCGGTGGATAGACCAGTTCAGCTGTGGCCAGCATTTCCTTGACCATGTCGTCCAGTAAGCCGCTCTTAGCCTCCGATGCGGCCAAAGTCTGCAAATTGTGGCGAATGTCCTCGCGCATCTCCTCCAGCGTTTCGTAATCGCCTTCCTGCTGGGCCAGTTCGTCGTCTAGCTCTGGCAGAGAACGACTCTGCACGTTGAGCACGGTAACCTTGAAAACTGCTTCTTTGCCGGACAACTCTTCATTGTCCTCGTCTTCCGGCAGCGTCACGCGAAACTCTTTCTCGTCGCCGGCCGATAGCCCGACGATGTTTTCGACAAAGGGTAGATCAATGAAGGTCTCTGTGGGGTCCATCAAAAGTTGGACGTTTTCCTCGACCCAGATAACCCGTTCTTCGTCGTCGGCCAGAGAAGCCCGGCCGCTTAAGGTGGCCATATCGCCTGGCTCGACCGGCCGGTCAACCTCCTCTAGCCTCTGGTGGTGGGTGCGAATGTGTTCCAAAGCTTCGGCCAGCGCTTCCTCGGAAACCTCGGCCGGCGCCAGTTCCTTGCGGATAGACCGGTAATCGCCCAGCCGGACGACAGGCTGCAGGGGGATGACCAGTTCCAGCTTTAAAGGCGCCATCTCCATGTGGTCCAGGCGCGGCGGCAGGTAAGCCTCAGCTTCTATTTCTTCCAGCGCCTCTTCCAGGACTTTTTGCAACATCCCCTCAACTGCTTCGGCCCGCAAAGCCTCCTCGCCGACGCGGCGGACCAGGACCTGGTACGGAACTTTGCCCCGGCGAAAGCCGGGAAACTGGACTTCCCGGGCCAGCTCCCGCGCCGTCCGGCGCATCGCTTCCTGGACCCGTGTTTCAGGGACCTGGATCGTTACCTTTAACTGTCGTTGCGTATCTTCCTCAGTGTGTATTGTCAGAGACACAAAAAAATTACCTCTTCATCTTGTAAACTAAAAGCGTTGCTGTTTGAGCAACGCCTTGCTGTGTGGGGAAGGCGGGACTTGAACCCGCACGCCTTGCGGCACATGATCCTAAGTCATGCTCGTCTGCCAATTCCGACACTTCCCCAGTAAAAATGGATTATACCCTCTGGATTTACGATTGTCTATCAACGAGAAGTTAGAGTTAGAGTTAAAGACTCCAGCTCAGGGCTCTAACTCTAGCTCTAGAGTCTGAAATGACTTATCATTACCAGCCATGAGTACGTTGCTCGTCAAAAATGCCACGGTGTTGGTGACGATGAATGACCAGCGGCAGGAAATTGCCGGTGGCGGCTTGCTGGTCCGGGACAACGTTATTGAGCAGGTCGGGCCGGCGGCCGAACTACCGGCGACGGCCGATACCATCCTCGACCTACGCGACCACCTGGTGCTGCCCGGCCTGGTCAATACCCACCACCACCTGTACCAGACCCTGACCCGCGCCCTGGTCCAAAACGCCGACCTTTTCACCTGGCTCAAGACGTTGTACCCCATCTGGGCCAACCTGACCGACGAGGCCGTCTACGTCAGCACGCTGACCGGCCTGGCCGAGCTGGCCCTGTCTGGCTGCACCACCAGCAGCGACCACCTCTACATTTACCCCAACGACTGCACCCTGGACAGCCAGATCCGGGCGGCCGGGGAGATTGGGTTGCGCTTCCACGCCGCCCGGGGCTCCATGTCTCTGGGGGAAAGCCAGGGCGGGCTGCCGCCGGACCGGGTGACAGAGGACGAAGCCTTTATCCTCAAAGACAGCCGCCGGCTGATCGAGCAGTACCACGACCCGGCCCGCCACGCTATGCTGCGCATAGTCCTGGCCCCTTGCTCCCCGTTTTCGGTGACACCCGATCTGATGCGGGCCTCGGCCGAGCTGGCCCGCGCTTACGGCGTCCACCTCCATACCCACCTGGCCGAGACAGTCGAAGAAGAAGCGTTTTGCCTGGCCACCTTTGGCCAGCGGCCGGTCGCCTACATTGAGTCCCTGGGCTGGACGGGTCCGGACGTCTGGCACGCCCACTGCGTCCACATGAGCCGGCCGGAGATTGACCTCTTTGCCCGCAGTGGCACGGGCGTGGCCCATTGCCCCAGCAGCAACATGCTCCTTGGCAGCGGCATTGCCCCGGTGGTTGCCTGGCGCGCCGCCGGTGTCAAGGTCGGGCTGGGCGTGGATGGCTCGGCCTCCAACGACGGCAACGACTTGCTGGGCGAAGCCCGCCAGGCGATGCTGCTCCAGCGGGTAGCCCCGGACCGCTACTTGAGCGGGCCGCCGGGCGGCCGGGGCGGCTTTGCCGGCGACCCGCTGGCCATGAGCGCTCGCCAGGCCTTGGAGCTGGCCACCCGGGGTGGGGCGGCCGTCCTCGGCCGGGACGACGTCGGCGTCCTGGCCCCGGGCATGAGTGCCGACTTTATTGCCGTGAACCTGAACCGCATCGCCTACGCCGGGGCGCACGATCCGGTGGCCGCCCTGCTCTTTTGCCAGCCCCAAGGTGTGGACTGGTCGGTCATTAACGGCCAGGTAGTTGTCCAGGAGGGCCGCCTGGTGACCCTCGATCTGGAACCCATCCGCCGCCGCCACAACCAGCTCGCCGCCCAAATGGTCCACAAATCCAAAATCTAAAATCCAAAATCTAAAATATGAAAGTTGGCGCTCACGGAATCATCGTTAATCAGTTCGGCCAGGTATTGCTTATCCGGCGGGACGACACGCGCACCTGGAGCGTGCCCGGCGGCATGTTGGAGCCCGGCGAACTACCGGACAAAGGCGCGACCCGGGAAGTGGAAGAAGAGACGGGGTTGAAGGTGCTGCCGGTGCGCCTGGTGGCGCTCTATTACCTGCCAGACCGGGCCGGCGGCTTCCTCTCCTTCAGCTTTCGTTGCCTGCTGCGCGGTGGCGAGATCCGGCCTTCGGAAGAAACGCCCCAGGTAGCCTACGTGGCGACCCATCCTTTGCCCCGGCCGATGTTGGGCCTGCACCAGGAGCGGATCGAACGAGGAATAAAGCACAGCGGCGGCCCGCCCTATTGGGGCCGCCAGTCTGTTTCGGCCGGCCTATACCTTTTCCGCTACACCGTGGCCCCCTTCATTTACAACTACATGGCCCTGCGCCGCCGGGCGCGCCGCCAGCCGCGCTACCAGCCGCCCCCACCCTGGCAGGTGGGCGCCTTCGTCGTCGTGCGCGCCGCGGCCGGCCAGGTGTTGTGGGTCCGGCGGCGCGACCACGACGTCTGGAACCTGCCCGGCGGGGCCGGCGAGCCGGGCGAAGCGCCCTGGGAGACGGCCGTCCGCGAGACCCGCGAAGAAACGGGCCTGGCCGTCCGCCTGGACGATCTGAGTGGAGTCTACGTTAAGACGGCCGAAAACAAGATGCTCTTCACTTTTACTGCTGAAGTCACCGGGGGAACGCTCACCCCCAACGCCGAGGCGGCCGGCTTCGCCTACTTTGCCCCCGGCCAGGAGCCGGCCAACACGCTGCCCCGCCACGTCGAGCGAGCGGCCGACGCCACCCGGCCGCGAGACACGACCATTTTTCGTATTCAGGATGGTCCTTCAGGACTGGAGGTATTGGGCCTAAAGATCAGAAGCCAGGATAACTGGGAGCCTGAAGAGTAGAGTAACGCCACCGTCAACTCTGTCGTCGCCGAATCCGTACCACCCCAGGCGAAATCACACTAAAGGCATCAGGAAGTTCCGTCTCCCGTTCCCTGATAACGGCCGCTACAATGCCAGCTTTGGTATCTGGAGTAAGGCCAGCTAGCCGTATCAACACAACGCCACCATGGAGCAATCTTTGGCGATAAACCATTTCGCCAAAATCCTTGTCTGCGGTGATTAGCAACGCACCGCTCTCATTTGCCTTAGCAAGTATCACATCATCATCAATGCTGTGCTCTATCTCGGCTATATACGCAACATCGTGACCATCCTGCCGCAATCGCTCAACGATCTGCCGATCTACACCTTCATCTGCCAGAAGGTTCATACTGCCTTTTCTGGTACCGGATAAATCACATCAGCTTTCAAGGCTTCTGCCGCAAAGGCAATAGCGGCATAGATTGCGGGCCTGGTTAAGCGGGGATGAGCTTCTAATATCTGGTCAATTGTTTCACCGGCCGCCAACTTTTCCAAAATTAGTTCGACCGTGATGCGTGTACCGGCCACAACTGGTTTGCCCATCATGACTTTTGGGTTAGATTGAATAAACTGGTGATACATTTGTAACCTCTGTCCCCAATTATACGGGTGAATAGATTGGCAAAGGTAAATCTTCCCCGGCTGTTTATACTTTAATGACTCGCCTGACCTTGAGGCGCAAGACAACAAGGTCCAGCTCCTTCCACTCCGCCAGCGACGCCTCGGCCTGTTGCGGCGGCTCGTAGTGCCGGGTAATCTTCCCGGCCCAAGTGTGGTCGGGGTCCTCCTCGACGGTAAAATCCCCTTCAATGAGATAACCGGGGCTGCCCGGCGGGTCGCCGCCAATGGCAAAGCAGCCCTTGGGGTTAGCCCGCACGTGCCGGACCTTTTGGGTGCTGCCTTCGCCAAAGATAATCAAGTCGTCTCCGTCGAGCATAAACCAGACCGGCACGGTGTGCGGGTAGCCGGCCGGGGTGATGGTGCTGACCCGGACGATGACAGGCTGCTGGAGCACCTCCCGCGCCTGGGCGTCAAAGAGCGTTGGCCTAGTCATCGGCTTTTAAGCTACCGCGAAATCCGTATATTGCCTGACTTCTGGTGCATGGAAGCCTAAGACGATTTGGTCTTTAGGGATTCCTCCCTGAACAAGGTCATTAGCAATACCATGTTCTGTGCCGTCACGCTGAATCCACACCTTGCCGTTGATAATGTCAATATGTACCAGGCTGCCGTGTACCCGGCGGTCATTTTGCCAACCGACGTTCACCAATAAATAATGATCATTGGTGCGGTCGAAAACGGTCTCGGTCTGAATATCACCATATGCGTATGGAATGCTGGCATACTCTGTGAGCACCTTCTCAATAATTTGGCGATAAGTCTCTAAGGCAGCCATTGAACAACTGCCTCCGTGAGCGGATCAAACCCAAATAGTAAGGTCAACAAACATATCTTTGCCGCCCCAGACCAGCCTGAGTGGGTCGTGGGTGATAGTCCAGCCATCTTTGATGAGGGCATTACGAACAGCATTGTGGTAAATGTCTCTGGCGGGCATATAAACACCTTGGTGTACAAATGGCTACACATTCCCAATTATATACCACAGTTGAGGAAGGTCGTACTGAAACAGGGAGGGTTGATAGGGTAATCGCATGAAAATTAAGGGGCTGAAAAAAGCTGCCTTAAGACGCGCAGACGATAGTTGATATCCCAAGCACACTTGAGCCGCTTGGCATGAATA
>JAKEFB010000196.1 GCA_022616275.1 Chloroflexota bacterium | reverse complement strand
TCGAACATTCGTGGGCCTGTTGTGGTGTTGAGTTTGTGTCTTGGACAACACAACTCTACTCCACAACGGCCCTCCTTGCCTTATTTTGGCGAAGGTATTGAATAAGGAAACAGTATTAGCCGAAAAATCCGCAACCAGCTAACTCACAGAGAGGAGATGAAAGAGTTGATTGATGAAACGATGTTAACCCAATTACCAACAGCCGAAGTGGACATCAACATACACGTAAAGGCAACAATCAACGTGACCCCTTTTGTGGCTCGGCAAAAAGTGAATGTCCTCTTATTAGATAAGGTTGGCACTGGCTTATTAGCAGAAACGCCAACGCTGGCGGTGACAAACGGCCGGCTCTACTGGCGCGTGCCAGTAGTTGTATCACTACCTGGCCGTGGCCGTTTGGGACAGGTGGGAGCAGTAGAAGTAGACGTGCAGACGGCCGAAGTGTTGGCCGACGAGGCCTTGCTTCAAAACATAGCCGACCGTGCCACCCAACTTGCTCAAAGTTCCACATCATAAACAATCCCAACCGGGCTTCTGTTTACCGGCATGTGTGCAAATGGTTCTGGCATTTTGGAACCACGACACGACGGAAGCGGAACTGGTTCAATTATTAGGCACCCGCCCTTTTGGTACGCCCGCGCCTCATATTCACCGTCTGGCACAATTGGGCTTTGCAGTGGCTTACGAATCGGGGACACTGGCGCACATTCGCGCTTATCTAAACAGTGGCATACCCTGCCTGTTGTTTGTACAAACAGGCGATTTACCTTACTGGCAGGAAAATACAGCCCATGTCGTTGTAGCGATTGGTATAGATGAGCAGACCATTTTTGTTAACGACCCCGCCTTTGAGAACGCCCCACAAACGATACCCCTGGATCATTTCTTGCTGGCTTGGTCGGAGTTTGATCACCGATATGCTGTTTTTCAGCCGGAGCATCAAACAGGCTGAGTAAGTACCGGCCAACAGGCTCGTCCCATTTACTTATGAGTGACGAGCTTCTCGGGCAATTGATAAGCCTCGGCCACCGGCTTAAGCGGCCGCATCAGCCACGCCGGCCGGCGCGTGCCATCAGGGCTAACGCTGGCGGCCGGGCGAGCCATACTTAACCAACGCCGGTAAACCCCCATCGAGCGGTTGGTGTCTACCCAAACGTCGCCATAGCGGTCACCGGGATCGGCCTTGCGCACGTTGGTCGCCTTTTGCAGCCAGCAGTGCGCCCCGCTGATCGGATCGGGATGGACAGCGTGAGTCAGGTTCTGGTGGACGCCGACGTCCTCCCACCAGATACGGCTGGTGTCGGGATCAAAGCTGGCCCACGGCCGGGCGCCGTGCAAGATGTTCAGCCGGTAATTGCCCCGGCCGTCTTCGTCCAGTTGGGCCAGGTTGGACATGCCAGGGTTGACGCCCGCGTTTTCCTGCAAGCGCCAGCGGCCGAGGTGGTGGCTCATGGCAATCACGCCCGGCTTGATGCCCTCCGTAACCCAGACCTTATCTACGAAATAGCCGATTTCCGTCTCCACCCGGACCAGGTCGCCAGTGGCCAGGCCCAGCCGCCGGGCGTCAGAGGGGTGCATCCAGACCGGGTTTTTGTGGCTGATCTCGTACAACCACTTGGCGTTGGCGCTGCGGGTGTGGATGAGCGTCGGCAGGCGGAAATTGGGCAGCAAGACCATCTCGCCTTTGTCCCGGTCTATGTGGCTCGGATGGACGTGGCTGGGTAGTGGCCAGGGGATAACGTGTTCTTTCTCCGGCCAGCCCCATTCGGCCAGGGTGGCGCTATAAAACTCAAATTTGCGGCTGGGTGTGTTGACGCCTATGCGCGGCCGGCCGTCCACGACGACGCCGATGGCTTTGCCATTTTGGAGGATCCGGCCGCTTGCGTCCACCCGGACGCCGGCCGGGGCCTCACCGCCAACCTGGTGCTGCCCCTGCTCATCTTTCACCAATAACCACTCCCCAATAACCTTTTCATAGGGCAGGTAATTGTCCCGTTTGACCTCAAAGGCCCCATACTTGCGCATATAAGCCAGCGGCGTGAGGCCCTCTTGGGCGGCGGCTTCGGGCAGGCCGGGGACGCTGTTCTCAAAGATCCAGCGGTAATACTCCTCGACGGTGATGGTTTCACCCGGCCGGTAGGGGCTGTCAAACCACCGGCGAATGCCCAGGCTACCATCCGGGTCCATCCGCAGCGACAGCTCGATCCACCACTCGTTCTCTTCCCAGACCTGGCCAGGGTTGGCCTCGTAGGTAAACCGGACCTTACGGCCGGCCCGCTCCATAGCCACCCGGCGCACCGGCTGGCGGAAGGCAATCCACTGCCCGGCGTGGGTCTCCTGGCTCATCAGGTCGTGCCGTTCCCCGGCGTGACCCATCGGCAGCACGTAATCGGCAAACCAGGCCGACTCGTTCCAGGTGGGAGTCAGAGCCACGTGGCACTTGATCTTGCTCTCGTCCCGCAGCGCCTTCAGCCACATGAAGCCATCGGGATTGATCCACATCGGGTTGTAAACGCGGGTAAAGTAGACGTCAATCTCCCCCCGCCCTTCTTCCAGGAAGTGGGGCAGCAGGAAGCTCATCTCGTAATGGGCCAGCGGCCACTCCTGGGGCAGGTGCAGCTCGTTCCAGGCGTTGAACGGCGGCGGCGACTGGAACGGTTTGGGGACAAATTTGTTCCAACTATTGGCTGAAGTACCCCCAACTGTGCCGACGCTCCCAGTCAGAACGTTGAGGAAGAAGAGACAGCGAGCGACCTGCCAGCCACCCAGGTTACCGATACTGGCGCTGCGCCAGGTATGGGCCGCCAGTCGGCCGCCGCAGCGGGCGATGATCCCGGCCGCCTCCCGAATGCGCTCGACCGGAACTTGGGCCTCCGCCGCCGCGCGGTCGAAGGTGAATTCAGCGTAGAGCGTCTTGAGAAGCCGGTCGAAGGTTTGGAAATCAGTTATTGGTAATTGGTTATTGGTTATTTGGTTCTGCAATTCCGAATCACCAATAACTAATAACCCCTCCTTGACGGCCTGCAAGGTTTCCTGCCAGTTGACCCAACGGCGGACGAATTCTTTGTCGTAGAGGTCATTTTGGATCAGATGGTTGGCGATGGCCAGGAGAACGGTAGATTCGCTGCCGGGCCAGGTGGGTAGCCAGACGTCGCTCATACTGGCGGTGTTGCTGAGCCGGGGATCGAAGGTGATCACTTTGGCTCCGGCCATTTTGCCCTCGATGATGCGCTGAGCGTGGGGGTTGAAGTAGTGGCCGGTCTCCAGGTGGCTGGAGATGAGCAAAATGACGCGGGCGTTGGCATGGTCGGGGCTCGGCCGGTCAAAGCCGCCCCAGAAGGCGTAACCGGCCCGCGCGCCGGAAGAGCAGATATTGGTGTGGCTGTTGTGGCCGTCCACGCCCCAGGCGGTGATACAGCGGGCGGTGTAGCCGTCTTCGCCCGGCCGGCCGACGTGGTAGATGATACCGTCCCGGCGCTTCAACCGGCTTTCGCGCATTTTGGCGGCAATTTCGTCCAGGGCCTCGTCCCAGGTAATGCGCTTCCAGCGCCCTTCGCCGCGCGCCCCGACCCGCTTGAGGGGGTAGAGGATGCGTTCCGGGTCATAAGTCTGGTTGTGGGTGGCCGGCCCCTTGGCGCAGTTGCGGCCGCGGCTACCGGGATGGGCCGGGTTGCCCTCGAATTTCCTAATTTCAAAGGTGTTCTTGTCCACGTAAGCCAGGAGGCCGCAGGCGCTTTCACAGTTAAAGCAGACGGTCGGCACCAGGGTGTAGCGGCGAGCGACCTTCTCCGGCCAGGCTTTGGCGTCCCACTCCACCCAGTCGTCCCATTTATCGGGCGGCGGGTAGTTGGTCAACCGGCCGTCCGGCTGGCGGACGGGGATCATGTCGGTTTCGGCAAAGATTGGCAGGCCCAATTCGGCCGGGGCGGCCGTGGCCTGGGTGGTTAGGGGATGGGGGGCGGCCGGTACCTCAAGGTTCAGTATGGTAGAGAGCAGATTGAGAATATTGGTTTTAGCCGTCATTACCCTTTAGCTCCAACAATCTCACAGCCTCCAGATCAATATCACGGCCAGCGGCTCGTTTTTTTGCAAGGACGAGAATACGGCCTTGAGCCGGTTGAGCATCTCTTAATTCCACAACTTCAGGGCGAATGCTTAGAACCATGTCGGTCAAGGAACAGAAGAGTTCCATCGCCAGGGCTTCTTCGTAAGTATCACCCTCGCCGATGGCTACACCTTTTAGGCCAAGCGGATAGGCTATGTATCCATCAGGATGTTTCTCGACAATGATTTTGAATCGTCGCGCTGCTTTCATCTTCCCTCTCGTTCACTAATCACCAGGCAACTAGAAAACCCTCCCCCATTCGATGGAGCCTGATTGTACCATAAACTGAGAACCGGCCGCCTATCCTGTGTATATTAAGCTTAGAGCGAGAGCAAGAGCGAGAGGAGGAATCACTGGTGAACACTCTAACTCCAACGAAGGAGGGTTAATGAGTACCCCGGCCGCTATTTTTGACGACCACATCCCCCAATGGCTTGAAGAGCAACGCACGCCGTGGGCGCGGTTGAAGTACACCGTCACTCAGGCCAACCTGCGCCATCATTTACCTGCCGGGCCGCTCCGTATCCTCGACGCGGGCGGCGGCAACGGGTTTGACTCCATCCCGCTGGCGAAGGAAGGCCACCACATCACCATCGTAGACTACTCGGCGGCCATGCTGGCCGAAGCCAGGCAAAATGCGGCCGCATCCCAGGTTGCGGAACGCATCTCTATTCACCTGGCCGAAATGGCGGCCCTGCCAGAGTTGTTTCCCCAACCATGCTTCGACGTTGTGCTGTGCCACAACGTGCTGCAATATACCGGCGACGTGGCTGTGTTCCTGGCGGCCGTGGCCGCGCCGCTGAAGCCGGGTGGGCTTCTGTCCCTCATCAGCGTCAACCGCTATTCTATTCCCTACCGGGCGGCTTTTTTCCAGGGCGACCTGGCCGGCGCTTATGAGCAGCTTGACCAGCGCATGATCCTGACGACTATTTTCGGGGAGCCGATGACGATGTATACGGCCGAGGAAATTATGGCCCTGCTCCCCAGCGCCGGCTGTGTACCCATTCAGGACTATGGCATTCGCTGCGTGTGCGACTATTGGGGGGATAACGAGCGCAAGTCTGACCCGGCCGTTTTTGCCGAATTGGAGAGGTTGGAGCTGGCGTTGAGCGGCCGGCATCCCTATAAGCTCCTGGCCCGGTATTTTCAGATCATCGCCCGTAAGTTGTCGCCGTCAGAGTGACTGTCACCTCAACTCGTTGGACGCGCCTATCTCGTCGAAACTAATTGCTTTCCGTTGGTCCGGGCTTGCCGAGCCAACGTGGGATCACCTTCTAAGAATTGATAAACCTCACTTGGGACACTTTCTCCAGGAGCAGTTTGGCGCCATCCCGGTCTTGGATGTTGGCCGCATGAACAACAACCTCCAGCAGCAGCCCCAAGGTGTCAACCAAAATGTGGCGCTTGCTGCCGTTGACCTTCTTGGCCGCATCATAACCTCGTTGACCACTGGCTTCCGTTGTTTTGGCGCTTTGGCTATCCATAATCGCTGCCTGGGTTCACTCTGGCGGCCTTGACGTTGGCGTTCCTGCTGGCGCAGTGCCTCGTTGATGGCTCGCCAGGTGCCGTCGCGACACCACTTGCGGTAATGATAATAGACACTGTTGTGGTTGGGATAATCGCTGGGCAGGTTTTCCCACTGGCAGCCGGTGCGCAGAATGTAAAAGATGGCATCCACCACCCGCCGCATGTCTAGTTCCAGCGGCCGGCCTTGGCCCTTCCTGTTCCACAGGCAGGAGGGGGTGGATGACGGCCCATTGTTTATTATTCATATCACTGGTGTATCGCTGACTATTTTGGGATAATCTTTTCTCCTGTTTGGTAGCTGGGGTCTTCGTCAACTCCCCATTCTACCAAACAAGAATTTTCAAATGCGCTCTAACAGGCAGACCGTCCTCTAGCGGTGTAATCCCATTAGGAAGATAATGCGAGACGCACTGGAGGACATGTACCATGTCGTCGATCGCACGTATGAACGAAGCAGGTGCCACCCCCAACAACCTGCCTGTGTTCCGCTCAGCCATCGTGGGACGGCAGGAAGCGCTGGCCGCAGCCCGCGATCTCCTCCTGCGCGAGGATGTCGGTCTGCTCACCTTCACCGGCCCCGGTGGCGTCGGTAAGACCCGCTTGGCCCTGCAACTGGCCTCGCAGCTCCTGGAGCGTTTCCCGCACGGTGTATTCTTTGTCAATCTCGCACCCATCAACGACCGTGATCTGGTGGTCCCCACCATTGCCCAGACTCTGGGCATCAAGGAAAGCCCCAGTCAGCCGCTCATCGAGAGCCTGAAGAGCTACCTGCGAGACCGAGCGATGCTGTTAGTGCTCGACAACTTCGAGCAGGTTTTGGAGGCCGCGTCCACCGTTGCAGAACTGCTGGCAGCGTCGCCTCGCCTGAAGGTGCTGACCACCAGTCGGGAAGTGCTTCACCTGTATGACGAGCACATCTTCCCGGTGCTGCCTTTGAACTTCCCTGAGCCGAAGCACCTGCTTTCACTGGAGCGGCTGACCCAGTACGAAGCGGTGAGCCTCTTCATCCAGCGAGCACGAACCGTTAAGCCCGATTTCCAAGTTACCCACAAGAATGCCCTCGCTGTGGCCGAGATCTGCCGCCGGCTGGACGGGCTGCCCCTGGCCATCGAGCTGGCCGCGGCCCGCGTGCGGCTCTTGACGCCGGAAGCGATCCTGGCTCGCCTCGAACATCGCCTGCCCCTGCTTATCGGCGGTGCCCGCAACCTGCCCGTCCGCCAGCAGACGTTGCGCAACACCATCGCGTGGAGCTATGGCTTGCTGGACGATGCGGAGAAGAAGCTCTTTAGAAGGCTGGCGGTGTTCGTGGGCGGTCGCACGCTTGAAGCGATAGAGGCGGTATGCAACGCTGAGGGTGACCCTTCGCCAGGCGCCGTGCAGGCTCTGGAGACAGACGGGCTGGAAGGAATCGCCTCGCTCGTCGACAAAAGCCTGCTGTGGAAAGAAGAGGGTGTCGCTGGTGAGCCGCGCTTCGTGATGCTGGAGACGGTGCGCGAATACGCATGGGAGCAGCTTGTGGCGAGCGGTGAATCTGAGGTCATGCAACGCCGGCACGCTGACTATTACCTGATGCTGGCTCAACGAGCCGCACCGGCCATGGAAGGGCAAGAGGTGGTAGCCTGGTTGGATAGGCTGGATCGGGACTATGACGACTTGCGGAGGGCGCTGAACTGGCTTCTGGCTCAGGGGAAAGCGTCGGCCGCCGAAGATGCGGCCCGGTTGCTTGTCCAACTAAGGGTCTTCTGGGACGGGAGTGCACATACGAACGAGCATCTCGGATGGCTCAAACAAGCGGCCAGGCAGATGGGGGATAAGCTCACCCCGCTGCGCAGCCAGGCGCTAAGAAGGCTTAGCATCGTGGCGAGGAAATGGGGTGATTACTCCGCGTCGAAAGCCTGGGCCGAGCAGGCCATGGCGACGGCTCGCGAACTGGGCGATAAGAAGGAGATTACCGATTCGCTCAACCACCTGGCGACCATAGACCTGGTACAGGGTGACTACTCAACCGCCCGCGCGCGCATGGAGGAAACTTTGGCCGTCTATCGTGAGGTGGGGGCCAATACTTTTGTCGCCAGCACGCTGAACAATCTCGGCGAAGTAGCGCGTTATCAGGGCGATTACGAGAGCGCAGAGGGTTTCTATCGTGAGAGCCTGAGTCTCTTTAGATCGCTGCAAGACCGAACGGGCATCATCGAGTCGGTCGGCAATTGGGGACACTCCCTGCATCACCTGGGCCGCTTTCAGGAAGCAAGAGAGGCTCTTCTGGATGCTCTGGTTCTGGCGCATGAGATAAACGCTCCGGCGCGCGCTGCCGCGTTACTGACCGGCCTCGCTGGCGTGGCCGTTTCCGAAATAGAGACTGAGGACAAGATGACCACCAAGCACCCCTCACTCAAGTCTCGTGCCTCGACTTTAGAACAGGTCGCGCGCAATTTGGGACTTGCTGCGGAATTACTTGCGCAGAAAGGCAGGCGATTGGAGCCGCTTGAGCAGGCCGAATTCGACCGCACCGCCGCTGCCGCCCGTGCACGATTGGGCGAGGAGGCTTTCAACAGGGCGTGGGAGGAAGGCCAGGCGATGAACCTTAACCAGGTCTTCGAGCTGGCCGGCGGCACGAGTCAGACTGAGAATGAGGGCGAGGGCATCCGGCTGCATGGGCAGGAGCGCCCCGCCATGCCCGAAGCTTCAAGGTCTGTGACAGCCCTCCAGCAGTTGACCAGGCGGGAGATCGAGGTGTTACGCCTCGTGGCCCAGGGCCTCACGGCCCCGCAAGTAGCCGAGCGCTTGTACCTGAGCACGCGCACCGTGGAAAACCACCTCCGCTCGATTTACGGCAAACTCGACGTGTCCACGCGGGCCGCCGCAACCCGCATCGCCGTAGAGCACGGTCTGCTGAACGATTAGGGGCTGTTTCTCCTGCCTCCCTTCAAGCTAACCACATAGGTACCTGAGCACCGCAAACTTAGGTACTCAGCCCATCCAAACTTGAGTAGTTTGCGTCATGCGGCGGCATAGCCGTTCTGCTATGCTCACGGCAACTTATATCTTGCGTAAAGGTAACGAATGTACAGGCGAATCTCACCGTTGTTGGGCACAGCCATTGTCGGAGCGATGGCAGCGTGGTTGCTTGGCCTGCCGATGCCGGCGGGCGCTGACGTAGCCGCGCCCGCCTCCTTTGCCATCGTGAACGTCACGACCACAGCCGACGAATACGACAGCGTGCCCAATGGCGATTGCTCGCTGCGCGAAGCCATCCAATCGCAGAACGATAACGCGAATTTCGGGGGCTGCGTGCGCGGCATCGTCCCCGGCCCCGGCGGGACGGACACGATCTTGCTGCCCAGCGGCGCTTACACACTCTCGCGGATTGGCGCTGAAGACGATTTGAACCTGACGGGGGACCTCGACCTGCGTGGGAGCGTCGTCATCAGCGCGACGCAGGGGACGGCCGCGAACGTGGTGGGGGCTACCGACTGGAACGACCGCCTCCTGCACGTTCTCTCGGGAACCGTCACCCTGAAGGGCCTAGCCGTTTCGGGCGGGGACGTCGGCGGTGGAGGCGGGGGGATGCGGATTGAGGCCGGCGCGACCGCCAGCGTGAGCGGTAGTTCGTTCACTAATAACTCTGCCTTCCGCGGCGGCGGCCTCTACAACGGCTCCGGCGTTCTTACGCTGGTCAATTCCACAGTCAGCTTCAACGAAACCCAGGAGGTTTTCGGCAACGGCGGCGGCGGCATCTACAACGACTCTGGTGTCCTGACGCTTATCAATTCCACCGTCAGCTACAACGAAACTCACCCCGATGCCATCGGCCTCGGCGGCGGCATTGCCAACCAGGAGGGCACGCTGGCGCTGATAGGCGCGAGTCTGTACGGCAATGCCGCTCACGGGGCCAGCGGCGGCGCGATAGAGGTGTTCGGGGGAACGGTCACGCTGACGAACACGACCGTGACCGGTAACGCGGCTGACGATGTCGGCGGCGGGCTGCACAGCGTTGATGGGACGGTGACGCTCACCAATGTGACGTTCAGCGACAACTCGGCGCTAAGTGGCGGTGGCGGCATCTACAGCTTCGGCTCGGGTTCCTTGACGCTGGTGAATACCATCGTGGCAGACAGCCAGTTGAGCGAGAACTGCGGTCCCGCCCCCTTCACGTTCACGGGCGGCTTCAACCTCTCCAGCGACGGCTCGTGTGACTTTGGGGCCGGCCGCGATAACGTTGACGTATTGCTGGGGCCGCTGGCCGACAATGGCGGTTCCACGCTGACGCACCTGCCCCTGCCGGGCAGCCCGGCCATTGACGGCGGCACCAACACGGGCTGCCCGGACACCGACCAGCGCGGCCAGGCCCGCCCACAGGGCGCCGCCTGCGACGTCGGCGCGGTTGAGGTCGAGACGTCGCCCCTGCTGCTGTTTGTTCCGCTGGTGCTGCGATGATGGATAGCGCATCACCTGGGTTTGGATCGGATTTGGTACGGCCGCTTTTTATGCTGATACCTGGTTGAATGTCAACACGTCCTAATCGCCTTTTCCGGGTCGGGTCTTTCCAAGCCACCGCGGGACCATCTTCTTATATTGGCGATAGGTCTCGCCGAAGCGGGCCTCCAGATCGCGCTCCTCGTAGGGCACAATAACAAAATTGAACATCACAAACCAGAGAAGGAAGCCGATAAAGACGGTGATGCTGCCATAAAAGAGCGCCCAACCGAACCAGAAGGCCAGTTCAGAGAGATACATTGGATTGCGCGAGAAGGCATAAGGGCCGGGCGTCAGCAGCTTTTGGCCCGGTTTCAGTTCAAGGAACGAGCCAGGCGAGGCGCGAAAGTGCTGAACGATCAACCAGATGGTACAGGCGATTCCGGCGACGACGAGGATCAGGGCGAGCAGATTCCACGGACCTGGACGGCCGTCAACCCAGCCGTAGCGGGTTGAAAGCAATGATAACCCCCATGGCAGGACGACATGCACAAGCAGAAATAGCGCCGTCAAAAAGATTGGAGTCATCCAGTGGGGAAGACGGGTTCTTTTAGATTGTCCGCCAGGGGATATTTCCGAAGTACTCATGACTTTTATCTCCTTGCCCACCACTATTATAGATCAAGTATGGGCCAGTATATATACTCAGCTTTTCCAACTTGCTTTGCGTTTTAAAGCAGATATTATTACGTCCCCAATGTGGGGCGAGGCAGGTGGGGGTAAGTGGTCTAACCCCCACCCAAGACCCGTCTGCCTCGCCCTATACGCCGCTATCCGGTCGGTCTTTAACCAGGCGCTACACACCACTGCCGGGTTTAACGAGCAACAAGCATGTTAAGTTCTGAACCAGGAAGCGCCAGCCGCCGCTTCTTCTACGCCTCCCTGTTCTGGCTCCTCGTGCCGGGAGTGCTGGGGCTGATCCTGGCTACTTTCCTTTACCTGCCGGCCGTCCAGGACTACATCCCCCTGGCCATCAAGCCCACCCTCAGCTTCGGCCGGTTGCGGCCGACGCACGTCAACCTGGCTGTTTTCGGCTGGCTGTCACAGGCTTACATCGGCGGCATCTACTTTATCCTGCCCCGCCTCACTCGCGCCCGGCTTTACAGCGAACGGCTGGCTCACGCCAACTGGTGGCTGTGGAACCTGATGGTCGCCGGCGCGCTGGTCACACTGCCGCTAGGGCAGACCCAGGGGCGGGAGTATGCCGAAATGGCCTGGCCGCTGGACCTGTTGCTGGTGCTGAATATGCTCCTGCTGATGGCCAACATCTGGGGCACAATCGTCCGCCGTAAGGAGCCGAAGGTGTACGTCAGCCTGTGGAACTTCGTCGCCGGGACGATGATCATGCTGCCCGTCTACATGGTCGGCAACAAAATCTGGGACCCGGCCGGGGCTTATACCGGCATGAACGACAACATCGTCAACTACTTCTACGTCCACAACCTGTTCAACGCCTGGTTTACCACTGTCGGCATTGGCCTGGCGCTCTATCTGCTACCCAAATTGACCGACAAGCCGCTCTACAGCCACGGGCTGGCCCTGTGGGGTTTGTGGAGCGTCTGGACCGGCCAGCATCACCAACTGTACAGCCCGGCCCCAGACTGGCTGGAGTACCTGACGGTCGTCTTTAGTATGCTGGCGGCCGTGCCGACGACGGCTTTCATGGTCAATTTCTTCATGACGATGCGCGGCCGCTGGCCGCGGGCCGGGCAGGACGTAGCCCTGCGCTTCTTTGCCACCGGGGCCATCTTTTGGGCGCTAACCTGCGTCCAGGGCGTGGCCCAATCGTTCCGCAACTTCTCCCTACACGTCCACCTGACGAATTGGGTCGTCGGCCACAGCCACCTGGCCTTTGTGGCTGACTATAGCTTTTGGGCCTTTGCCCTGGTCTACCTGGCCGTGCCGGAGCTGATGCGCCGGCCGATCTACAGCCGCCGGTTGATGGAGTGGCATTACTGGCTGACGACGCTAGGCATGGTCGTCTTTATGGTCGCCCTGTGGGCGGCCGGGCTAATCCAGGGGCAAAACTGGCTGACGAACAGCATTCCCTTCCTGGAAACGGTGCGCTCCCTGCAACCCTATTTCGCTGCCCGCCTCCTGGGCGGCCTGGCGGCCGGAGCCGGGATTTTGTGCTTTGTCTATAACGTCTGGCAGACGGCCCGCCAGCCGGCGGCCGAGCCAGCCGTCCAGCCGGTCCTGGCCGTTAGTAGAGAGGGCGATTGATGAAGCGCGGCCGGTGGGTCTACCTGATGGGCGGTTCTTTGATCAGCCTGCTGTTAGGCATTATCGTCACCATCATCATTCCGGCCCAAGACCCGGTCGGCCCGTCGGCGCTGGCCCGGCCGTACACGGAGCTGGAGCTTGAAGGGCGGGAAATTTACAAACGCGAAGGCTGCCATTACTGCCACTCGCAGCAGGTTCGGGCGCCCGAAGCCGGTCAGGGCATGGTCCGCCGGCCGGGCGACATTGGCCCGGAATCGGCGCCAGGCGATTATTACTACCAGAGCCCGGTTTTCTGGGGCACCCAGCGGCAAGGGCCGGACCTGGCCCATGTGGCCAGCCGGGAAGGGGTTGGCGACAACCCAGCCTGGCACCTGGCCCACTTCAAGAATCCGCGCGGCATTTCGCCGGGGACGTTGATGCCGTCCTACGATTATTTATCTGACGGCGAGTTGGAAGCGCTCGTCGCCTATATGCTGACGTTAAAGTAATGGTCTATTCCGGCACCTGGTTGGTTCTGGCCACGCTGGCTATTATTTTGCTGCTCTTTGCCCTGGGCGTCTATTGGGCCTACAGTAACGACCAGTTCGACGACGTAGAAGCGGCCAAGTACGCCATGCTGGAAAACGAGCATAACTATTCAGACGATGAATGATAACCAGTTGCTCTTGACGAGCGACATCCTGGCGGCCGAAACCATCCCGGCCGGCTACGACAACTACGCCGACGAAATCCTGGTGGCCAATGGCCGGCCACCCGGCTGGTTGGTCCGCCTGCCTTACCTGGCTATCGTTCTGGCTTTAGCCTATTATCTTTACGTCCGCGCCTTTGACTTTGTTAACCTGGTGTTTGCCGCGCTTTTTGTCATCTGGCTCATCTACACCCCCATCGCCCGCAAACGCGGCTGGTTTTTCATCCCGATGTAACGCAGAAAAGGAGGCGCTATAAGTTAGAGTAAGAGCTAGAGCTAGAGTAAGAGCTAGAGGAAATGGAATGGATGGGCAAGTGGTAACACTGAAGGTGTTACTCATCGCTCATCACTCATTACTTTTTTGAGGAGGCAACAATGTCTGATCGGGCTCAACAAGCCAATGATTACATGAAAGAAAAGATGTTCTTCACGCCGCGCATGTTCAAGGTGACCAACACCATTGCGCCGGAAGTGGGGGAACGCTTTGCCGATTTTTACGCCAGCGTCTGGGCCGATGGCAATCTGCCACGCCGGATCAAGGAACTGATCTTCACCGCCATTGGCGTCGCCTACATGTCGCCGCGCTGCCTGGTTCACGTCGTGCCGGCTATCGAGGCCGGGGCTACCGACGGGGAAATCTTCGAGGCGGTGGCCGTGGGGATGCTGGCGGCCGGGTTTGTGCCCGGTGGACCAGGTATTCCCTACGCGTTTGAGTACGCGGCCAAAGTGTTAGATATTGCGGCCAAGTACCGCAGCGGTGAGAATTGGGAGTACCTTCCGGCGCCCAAGTTTGACCAGGGCGTTTTTTAAGCTTTATAGGGGCGGCCAGGGCCCGGCCGGGCCCACGCCGCCACAATGTCTGTCG
>JAKEFB010000195.1 GCA_022616275.1 Chloroflexota bacterium | reverse complement strand
GGCACTGCCGGTTGGAAAACTAGAACTTATGTGCTAATATTGTTGTATTTTACCCCTGATCTCTAGCCTTTGCAGGAGGATGAGTGATGAAACTTGGTGATGTGGTTCAAATCAATATCGGCGTGGCTGATTTGGAGCAGTCGCTGGCTTTTTACCGGCAGCTTGGCTTTCAAAAGATTGACCAGAGCAGCCTGCCCTATCCCTGGGCGCAACTGACTGACGGCCAGAACCTGTTCTTGCTCAACCAGGATGGCAACGAATACCTGGGCCTGGGTTACTTTGCCGCCGACGCTGCCCGGCGGGTGGCGGCCATGAAGAAAATGGGCGTTGCCTTTGCCCAGGAGCGGGAGCAGGACGGCCGGCTGTTCATGGCCATCTTCGTCGGCCCCGGCGACCTGGGCGTAGGGCTGATCAACCACGACCCGGCCGGCATGGCCGAACCCCCTGGCGAGCCGGTCACCCACTGCGGCCGTTTTGGCGAGCTGGCCGTGGCCGTGCCCGATCTGGCGGCGGCGGGCGACTTCTGGAACCGGTTCGGTTTTGCCACCACCTACCAGAGCCAGGAGCCGTATCCCTGGGGGATTTTCAGCGACGGCTTGATGGTCCTGGGGCTACACCAGACGACGGAGTGGCAGGGCCTGGCCCTGACCTACTTTGCCGGCGACATGGCCCAGCGCATTGCCCGGTTAAAGGAAGCGGGTTTGGTTTTTGCCCAGGAGATGGCTGGAGAGGATGGGGTCGTCGCCAACGCCATTCTGCGCGGCCCGGACGGCGAGCAGTTTTTCCTGTTTCAGGAGGGGATGTTGGAGAGCTAGGGTATTTTTTGCCTGGCGTCATGGCGCAATTATAATCCACCCGTGGCAGTGTAGTTGTGTGGTTGTGTGGTTATGTAAACATTAACCACATAACCACGTAACCACATAGCGACAGACCACATTAGGGAGGAAGAATTGTGCTTTTGGCCTTGTTGAAAACAATGCGGCCGCGCCAGTGGACAAAGAACGGCTTTGTCTATGCAGCGCTGATTTTTGACAGACAGTTGCTGGTTGGGGATAGCCTGCTGCGGACGACAATGGCCTTTGTGCTGTTGTGCTTCATGTCCAGCGCCGTTTACATCATGAACGACCTGGCCGATATTGAAAGCGACCGCGAGCATCCCACTAAACGTAATCGCCCCCTGCCGTCCGGCCGGTTGAGTCCGGCCGTGGCCGGGGTGGCGGCCGTCTTCCTGGCGGCCGGCAGTCTCGTCACTGGCCTGGCCCTGTCGCCAAAGTTTGGCGCGATCTTGCTGGCCTACCTGGTGATGCAAATAGCCTATACCTTCTGGCTCAAGCAGGTGGTTCTACTGGACGTGTCGGTGGTAGCGACCGGTTTTATTCTGCGGGTGGCGGCCGGCGTGGCCGTCATTAACCCGGTGGAGCGCTTTTCGCCGTGGCTGTACGTCTGCACCGGGCTGGGGGCCTTGTTCCTGGCTCTGGGCAAGCGCCGCCACGAACTGGTCTTGTTGGGGCAGGGGGCTGGCAGCCACCGGGCCATCCTGGACGAGTACAACCTGGACTTACTCGACCGGCTGATCGGCGTGGTCACCACCAGCGCCCTGGTCGCCTACAGCCTGTACACCTTCCTGGCCGAAGGGCTGCCTCCTAACCACCTGATGATGTTGACCATTCCTTTTATTTTGTACGGCCTTTTTCGCTACCTGTACCTCATCCACGTCCGCCACGAAGGCGGCGAACCGGAAGAAATTTTGCTGCACGACCGGCCGCTGCAGATAGACCTGGCCCTCTGGCTGCTCATGGTCCTGATTGCGCTCTACTACGAAAGGATTGCATTGGCTATAAGCTATAAGCCATAAGCTATTAGCTGTCAGCTTTCTACCCTCATCGCTCATCGCTCATGACTCAGTCCTCAGTCCTCAGTCCTCAGTCCTCATTTGCTACTGCTCCCGGTAAGATCATCCTTTTTGGCGAGCATGCTGTGGTTTATGGCCGGCCGGCTATTGCCGCGCCGGTGACGCAGGTGCGGGCCACGGCGGTGGTGGAGGACAGCGCCACCCCCGGTGTGCGGCTGCGCGCCCCGGACCTGGGGCGCGACTACTGGCTGGAGGCGGCGGCCGAAGACGACCCCTTTGCCCGGGCCGGCCGCGCCGTGGCTGAGGCAGCCGGCCGGCGGCTGCCGGACCTGGTGATTACTGTACAGAGCACCATTCCCATCGCCAGCGGGCTGGGCAGCGGAGCGGCGATGGCTGCGGCCGTCATTCGGGCCCTGGCCCGCCACCTGGGCGCGTCTCACCTGGCCGAGGACGAGCAGGTCTCGGCCCTAACCTACGAGGTGGAAAAGCTGCTGCATGGCACACCCAGCGGCATTGACAACACGGTCGTGGCTTTTGAGCGGCCGGTTTACTTTGTCCGCCGGCAGCCGCAAAACCTGATTGAAACGTTCCAGGTAGCCACACCGCTGCACCTGCTGGTAGCCGACACCGGCCAGGCCAGCGCCACCGGGCTGGTGGTAGGCGACGTGCGCCGGCAGTGGCAGGCCGAGCCGGCCCGTTTTGAAGCGTTGTTTGACGGCTGCGGCCGGGTGGCCGAGGCGGCCCGGCCGGCCATTGAGCAGGGGGAAGTAGAGCGCCTGGGCCGCCTGATGGCCGAAAACCAGGCTTATTTGCAGGAGATGACGGTTTCTTCGCCGGAGCTGGAACGGCTGATTGCCGCCGCGCTGGCGGCCGGGGCGCTGGGCGCCAAGTTGAGCGGGGCCGGCCGGGGCGGCAACATGATTACCCTGATCCGGCCGGAACAGGAGGCAGCGGTGCGGGAAGCGCTGCTGGCGGCCGGAGCGCGATCTGTCCTGGCCACTGTTCTAAGATAAAGATGGGACGCAGATTTTCCTGATTAACGCGGATTGGTCTTATCGCGAATGGCGCAAATATTAAAATCTATTCGCGTCATTCGCCGATTCGCGTTCGATACTCAGGCAGCAAAAAAGCCGGCCAGGCGGCCGGCTTTTGCCAGAACAAGATTTTGCCTGCATCGGGCCAGGCGGCGTTAAAAATTCTTCGCTTGCGTCTTCAGGCAGCGGGCGCAGACGTACTTACGAACTTTACGGCCCGCTTCATAAAAAGTGGCTCGCTGGATGTTCGGCCGGAACTGGCGCTTGGTGTGTTTCATCGAGAAACTAACGTGGTGACCAAATTGAGGTCCCTTGCCGCAGATTTCACATTTCGCCATAATCTCACCTCAGGTTGACAAATTAAAAGCGACCTGGGTGGTCGCTTGATTTGCAAATGTTCAAGTTAGGCTATTATAAAGGGATAGCCCGCTTTTGGCAAGGAGTAAGACATGCCCCTAAAGGAGGAAACGTTAGGCAACATTGACATTTCGCGGACGGCCGTGGCCACGATTGCCAACCGGGCCGTGAATCAATGTTACGGCGTGGTTGGCATGGCCAATAAGGGTCTGGTGGACGGCCTTACCAACATCCTGTCGCGAGACAACCGGCGCGGAATTGAGGTAACGGTTGAGGACGACGGCATCGTCATTGACGTCGCTGTGATTGTCGAATATGGTACACGCATTCGCGCCGTGGCCGAAAGCATTCAAAACACCGTCAAGTTTCACGTCGAAAAAGCGTTGGGTATGCCGGTAAAAGCCGTGAACGTTTATGTGCATGGTTTGCGGCTTAGTGATGGGCAATCGTAGTTGATAGTTGGTAGTTGGTGGTTG
>JAKEFB010000194.1 GCA_022616275.1 Chloroflexota bacterium | reverse complement strand
GCCTGCCTGGCCACTTTCTGCGGAATGGTGGTCGTTGCGCTCATATTCTCACCTGTTCTGCCTCTTTTATCCCTCCATTGTATAACAATACAGGTAGTATGAGAAGCTGGCCAGGCAACGACGCCCCCTAAAGAGGGCCAGCCGGGTTCACCCGGCGTCGTTCGATAGCCCGGCGGTTGACCGCCGGGCGGCCCCGGCCAGACAGAACGCCGCTTTATTGTCCTAACCTTCATATATCCGGGCGGCCCCGGCCGGACAGAACCCCGGTCTTATCTTCTCAACCTCCCCGACCACCGGCGCAACCCTGGCGCTCGCCGGCCGGCCACAGTACAATCACCCGCCTATGTTCGCTAAAGTAAAACTGGCCCTTTCCAGGCTGCGGGGCGCCGGAGAGCAGCTTCCCTACTTGCCGCGCGCCCTGGCCCTGGTCTGGACGGCCGCCCGCCAATGGACGCTGGCCTGGATCGTCTTGCTGGTCGTTCAGGGTCTCTTGCCCGGCCTGAGCGTCAGTCTGACCAGGGTATTGGTGGACAGCCTGGTGGCCGGGCTGGGGTCCGGGGCCACCCGGGAAACGTTGCAGCCAACCCTGGTCCTGGTGGCCCTGCTGGCCGGCATTCTCTTGCTGGGCGAGTTGCTCCGCAGCCTGTCCGGCTGGATTCGGACCACCCAATCGGAACTGGTCCGCGATTACGTCAGCGGCCTGATCCACGAAAAAGCGGCCGTCCTGGACCTGGCCTTTTACGACTCGCCCGACTATTACGACACGCTCTACCGGGCCCGTATTGACGCCCAGTCCAAGCCCGTCGCGCTGCTGGAAAGCGTGGGCAGCCTGGTCCAGAACACCATTACCCTGGCCGTCATGGCCGCCGTGCTGCTGCCCTACGGCGTCTGGCTGCCCCTGGTTTTGCTGTTGAGCACGCTGCCCGCTTTTTACGTCGTCTTGGATTACACCGTTCGCCAGTACCAGTGGCGGCTGCGGACCACGGCCGGCGAGCGGCGAAGCTGGTACTACGACTACTTGTTGACGGCTCGCGAATCGGCGGCCGAATTGCGTCTCTTTGGCTTGAGCGGCCACTTCCGGGCCGCCTTCCAGGAGTTGCGGCAACGCCTGCGCCTGGAACGGGCCCGGCTGGCCCGCGACCAGGGGCTGGCCGAGCTGGCCGCCGGTGGGCTGGCCCTGCTGGTGACCGGGCTGGCCATGGCCTGGATGGTCTGGCGGGCAGTCCAGGGGCAGGCCACGCTGGGCGATCTGGCCCTCTTCTACCAGGCTTTCAACCAGGGCCAGCGCCTGATGCGCTCGCTTTTGGAGAGCGCCGGGCAAATCTACAGCAACATCCTTTTCCTGGGCAATTTGTTCGACTTTTTGCGCTTGCAGCCTGAAATCGTTGACCCCGCGCAGCCGGCCCCACTCCGGCCCCTGCTGCAAGGCGGCATTCGCTTTGAAGGCGTGACCTTTCGTTACCCCGGCAGCGAACGGCCGGCGCTGCAAGACTTTACCCTGGCCATCCCGGCCGGCCAGATTGTGGCCATCGTCGGCGCCAACGGGGCCGGTAAAAGCACGCTGGTCAAGCTGCTCTGCCGTTTCTACGATCCCGACCAGGGCTGCGTCGCCCTGGACGGGCTGGACTTGCGCCAGTTGCCGCTGGAAACGCTGCGCCGCCGCATTACCGTTCTTTTCCAGGAACCCGTCCGCTACAACCATACCGTCGCCGAGAATATCGCCCTGGGCGACCTGCCGGCCGGGCCGGCAATGGATGACATTGAAGCCGCCGCCCGGGCGGCCGGGGCCGATGGCCTGATCGGCCGCCTGCCGCAGGGCTACCAGACATGGCTGGGCCGGTGGTTCAAGGGCGGCACGGACCTGAGCGTCGGCGAATGGCAGCGCGTCTCCCTGGCCCGCGCTTTCTTGCGCCAGGCGCAAATCGTCGTCCTCGACGAGCCAACCAGCGCCATGGATTCCTGGGCTGAAAACGATTGGATGGACCGCTTCCGCCAATTGGTCGCCGGCCGGACGGCGCTGATTATTACCCACCGCTTTACCACGGCCATGCGGGCCGACGTCATTCACGTTATGGAAGACGGCCGCGTCGTCGAGTCCGGCTCCCACCAACAATTGCTCGCCCAAAACGGCCGCTACGCCCAATCCTGGCGCGCCCAGGTTCAAGCCCACGCTCAGGTGTTGAAGTAAGCTACAAAAATAGGACGCAGATTCGCGCAGATGAACGCGGATAATTTTCATTCATCGTGGTGGGCCGTCGTTCATGTGAACTCCTCTGTGAAACCGGATGACGTCGTCTTTGACTTCAAATGACGAGTCAGCTTGCCAGTTGCAAAGAAGGTCTCTTACCTCATTTAACGTTGGGTAATCGGCCCGGCCGGCAAATAAACGGGCGTCGTCAATGAGGATCACGTGATTGGCAATGGCGTGGCTCATAATATGCTCTAATTCTTGCTTGATCGGCGTAATGAGTGGGCCACGCACACCCCCTACCATTGCATGAGCATCAAGCCAAAACAAGCAAGGTTGGTCAATATTCTCTAGGATACGCGGCAAAACCTTGCCGCTATCGCCCAGCAGAATAACCACGTGGTCGAATCGGGCAAACTTCTTCCTGGCCTGTTGGTAAAGCTGCTGATCGAGTTCAATTGAAAAGATTCTCTGGAAGATGTGCCTGCTAGCGTAAACCATCTGCCCGTTAAATGTACCGGTTTCCACCAGGGTGTTTAAAGCAAATTGCCTGGCATAGGCGCGGACTAACCGTTGTTTGAACAGGGGAGGTGGTGGAACCGGCCGGCCTCGTTTTTCCCAGTTATACAATCGTCGTCGCTGCTTGATCAGCCTGATGGCGTCGTACAGGAAGGTTTTCTTAATGATGCTTTTGATTTGTTGATTCATTTTGTGGTAGGTAAACCGACTCGCATACTCGCGTACTCGCACACTCGCACACTCGCAGACTCGCCCACTCGCACATTGTAATGCAAATCTTAATGTTTCTATAGTAGCATATGAATAGGAAGTGAAATCAAAAGCGGTTGCTGGTTAAGGAGACACTTCTTGCGTGCCGTTGGGGGAAGGGCGGACCACCTGGGTCCGCCCTTTGCTTTTATACTAAACCCCGTAGGTTTCAAAAACCTACGGGGTTTTCCTTTCCGTTGGGCACGGGTATGATTACCACTCATATGACTTTAGCAGACAAGCCGGCAAGCCCCCTGCTGCCCGGCGCTCGCCCCGAAATTTCGTTGCTCCTGCATAGCGCCCGTCCCCACTTGACCCCGGAAGCGGCCGGGCAGGTGGCCGCTCTGCTCCGGCAACCGCTGGACTGGGAGAACGTCCTGCGCCTGGCGACAGCCCACGGCGCCCGGCCGCTGCTCTACCGGGCGCTGCGCCAGGCCAGTTCGGAAAGCGTGCCACCGGCCGTTATGGCCGGCTTGCAAGAACACACCACCAACACCATCCGGCGCAACCTCTTCTTGACCGGCGAGCTGGTCAAGTTGGTCAGCCTGCTGGAATCCCACGACATTCCGGCCGTGCCCGTCAAGGGGCCGGTCCTGGCCGAAACGCTGTATGGCAGCCTGGCCCTGCGCGAAATTGGCGACCTGGATATTCTTATTCACCAGGCAGACCGGTCACCGCTAAAGAAATTGCTACTCGCTCACGGATATGAGTGCCAATACGACGCCCATTACGGCTACAAGTTTGTTCCCCGTGACAGGCGCGTTTTAATTGAGGTTCACTGGAACGCGGCCGGCTATGGCGGTCCCTGGCTGCGTAAAGTGTGGCAAAGAACGGCGCTCTTCGAGTTGGACAGGCTATGGCCGCGCCTGGTAATCGTACCGTTTGCCGGCCGGCGGGTTCGCAACCTGGCCCCTGAAGATTTACTATTGGTTCTGTGCGTACACGGGGCCAAGCATCGTTGGTCACTACTGCGCTGGATTGGCGACGTGGCTGCCCTGCTGGCGGTACACCCGGCCCTGTACTGGGATGAGTTACTAGACCAGGCTCGCCAACCGGGCCTGGATCGAATGTTGTTCTTAGGCTTGCGCCTGGCCCAGGGGCTGTTGGGGGCCGAGCTGCCTCGCTCCATTTACCTGGCGATAGAAAGCGATGATCAGGTCGAACAGTTGGCAGCTCAGGTTAGCAGTTTACTTTTTGACAAAACGACATGGACCGATAAGCTATGGTCGCGGCAAGCCTATCTCCGGCAGTTATGGAACCGGCGGCAAGACCGCGTTCTACTTTATCTGGATCACATTTTGCGTTACGGCCAAAAGGTAGTTGAGCCACTCAAGAAACGGCTCTAGCTATTGAAGCTACCTGGGCGGCAGTCACGCGTGAGGAGTTGAGATGGTAACTCTGGCCAGCGTCGTCAAGCTGGGCGACGACGTGGTTTTTACCACGGTAGACAACGAAGCGGTTTTACTGGAGTTAACGAGCGGGGAGTATTACGGCCTGGACGAGGTCGGTACGCGGATGTGGGCGCTGCTGGCCGAGCACGGCCGGTTGGAGCCCGTTTACCGGCAACTGCTCGAAGAGTACGAGGTGGATGGGGAGCGGCTGCGGCAGGATTTGTGCGACTTTGTAGACAAGCTGGCCGGCCGGAACCTGTTAGAACTCTTATAGCTGAAAGATTACAAAGTCTCCAAGACTTTTGTAATCTGGTGCGTATTGCTATTGGCATAATAGGGGCTTGATGTGTATAATATCCCTAAGTTATACACATTGATAGTTGAGGCAAGCAGATATGCGCACCAACATTGTCATTGACGACGATTTAATTGCTGAGGCCATGGCCTTAACCGGGATTAGCACCAAGCGAGAGGTGGTTGAGTTAGCCTTGCGCACCTTGATCCGCCTGGAACAGCAACGGGCCATCTTAGCCTTAGAAGGCACGGTGGGTTGGGAAGGCAACCTGGACGCCTGGCGCCAGGCGCGTTACCTGGCCGAAGCAGGCGATGAGTACGATGACGATCCTGGTTGACACGTCCGTTTGGGTGGACTTTTTTCGCGGTAACAGTACGGCGCCGGTTATTCGTTTGAAAGCGCTGGTCGGCCGGGAGGAAATTCTGCTGGGCGACCTGATTCTGGCCGAGTTGTTGCAGGGGGTTAAAGACGATCAGGATCTAAAGCGGGTCAATGCCTCTTTCAGCGCCTACCGGGTTGTACCGTTGGTGGGAGAAGCGATGGCCCGCCAGAGCGCCCTCTATTACCGGCAGCTACGGGAACGAGGAATTACCATCCGTAAGACCATTGACTGCCTGATTGCTACCTGGTGCATCCGCAACCACGTCCCTTTGCTGCACAATGATCGCGATTTTCATTCCTTCGTTTCTCTAGGGCTGAAAGAAGTGCTTGAGTTTAAGGCCTTGAGCGAAAACTAGAGTGTAAACTCAGGTGACTGTCACTTCGGCAAGTGACAGTCACCATTGGTGAGGTATAGCGTGGTTCAGATACCTTATTCGCCAGACGTCATTCAGCAGGCGCTAAACCTGCCGGACTTTGACATCCTGGACGCGCAGCTCAAAATGGTCCCGGTGCCGCGCGGCGTCCGGCTGCCCGATAAGCCCGGCCGGCCGCGCCAGGGGGCAGTGCTGCTATTGCTCTATGCCTGGGAAGGGGAGACGTACCTGGTCCTCACTCGCCGGCGGGACGATTTAACCTCCCACGCCGGCCAGATCTCTTTCCCCGGCGGCCGGCGGGAAGATGGCGAGCCGCTGGTCCAGACGGCGCTGCGTGAAGCTTACGAGGAAGTAGGCGTCAACCCGGCCGCCCTGACCCTCCTGGGCGAGTTGTCCTCTCTCTACATTCCACCCAGCGACTACGAAGTCCATCCCTTTGTCGCCTGGCACGAAGGCCGGCCGGTTTTCAACGTCCACGATAGAGAGGTAGCCGAGCTGTTAGAAGTGCCGCTGGCCCACCTGCTGGACGCGGCCAACCGGGTGGAAGAGCAGTGGGAGATTCGCGGCTACCCGGTCCAGGTGCCCTTCTTTCAGGTCGGGGAACACAAAGTCTGGGGGGCCACAGCCATGATGCTCAGCGAATTCCTGGAGCGGCTGCAAGCCCTCAACGGCGCTGAGTAACGGTTGAGGCTTCGGGCGGGGCCGTGGGCAGGCGGACAACAAAGGCGCTGCCCTGGCCCATCTGGCTGCGGGCCGTGATCCGGCCGCCGTGGGCTTCCACCAGCTCCTTGACGATGGCCAGCCCCAGCCCGGCGCCGCGCCGGCCGTCGTTGCGGGCCCGGGCCTTGTCCACCTGGTAGAACCGTTCAAAAATGCGGCTCAACTCGTCCGGCGGGATACCGGGGCCGGTGTCCTGGACGACTACCTCCACGGCCTTGTCGCCGTACGGCCGCAGGCTCAGGTGAATCCGGCCGCCGGCCGGGGTGTGGGCCAGGGCGTTGTCCACCAGGTTGCTGAAGATCTGGACCAGGCGGTCGTGGTCGCCAGGAACCGGCGGGACGGCGGCCGTCTCCAGAGTGAAGTGGATTTCTTTTTCCTGGGCGCGCAGGGCCAGGCTGCGATGAACGTCACCGACCAACTGGCCTATGTCTACCGGCTGGCGGGCCAGTTGCAACTGGCCGGACTCGATCCGGGCCAGCTCGAGTAGTTGGCCCACCATCCGGCCCATCCGCTCCGCCTCGCCGTGAATGATGCCGGCCGCCCGCTGTTGCTGCTCCGGGGTGGCGGCCGCGCCGTCGAGGATGGCCTGGCTCCAACCCTGGATGGAAGTCAACGGCGTTTTCAGGTCGTGGGAGACGTTGGCTACGAAGTCGCGCTGGGCCTGGTGGGTGGCCTGCACCTGGGCGGCCATGGTGTTGAAGCTGGCCGCCACTCGCTGGACCTCGTCCGGGCCGCGCAGCGGGATCTGCTGGTTATATTCGCCCTGGGCAATGGACTCAGCGGCCACGGCCATCGTTTGCAGTGGCCGGGCCACCGAGCGAGAAATGAGGACGGCCAGCAGCACGGCCAGGAGCAGGGCCACCAGCCCGGCCTGGCACAGCGGCCGCAGGAACGTCTCACGGAAGACCTGGAGGGGAGCCGGTTCCGGCCGGGCAAAGATGGCCAGCAGCCGGCCGTTCCTGGCTCCCAGGGGCAGCGAGTAGATTAGCCAGCGGGCGCCATCGGGGGCTTGCAGGCTGCCGAAGGGCAGGCTGGCGTCCAGGGTGGGAAATTCACCGCGCGGCCGCCGGACGGCGTCCAGGTTCAGGGTGGCCAGGCCGGCGTGGCTGCTGTCGTACAGCACCTGCCCACTGCCCCGGTCTACGACCAGGATGCGGGTATCCTGTTCGGCGGCGATCTGGTCCAGCGCCCGCGCCTGGACGGCCGGATCAACCCCTTGCTCGGTCAACCGCACCAGCTCGCGCTGCGTGGCCTGGCCGATAGCGTTTAACTGGCGCAGGGTCGGCAGGATGCGCGCCGATTGGGACAGGGAAACGGCCGCCAGGGCCAGGGCCACGATAAAGAGCACGGTGGCAATGACAGCCAGGTAAGAAAGCAGCAGCCGGCTGCGCAGCGTCGTGAACATGGTCTATTAAGTTTAGCTGAAAAACGTGAAGGAAGGTTGGGTGAATTGTTGCTGGATTGTAAAACAAACCCGACTTATAGTATTATATCAATACATGGCTGTTAGCAATTTTATCTGTCTGCCAGGGATATGACGAAGGCTGAACGCCGCCGCTACGAGAGAAAATGAAAAAACTTCCCCAGTTCAAAACACTTGATGAACTAGTCGCATTTTGGGACAAGCATGACTTTGCCGATTATATGGATGAAATGGAAGAAGCTGACCCGGATGAAGCCCGGCCGGGTTATAGACAGACGCGTGAGTATGACTTTACGGTTATATTCTGGCGGGAAGCGGCCGATGGTTATAGAGCTTATGTGCCTGCTTTACCTGGTCGTGAGGCACATGGAGAAACATTGGAAGAGGTGACCACCAATATCCGGTGAGCTATTAAGGTATATTGCGAGGAGTTGTTACGGCAAGGCGAAACAGTACCGGTAGAAAAAGAAAGAGAACAATATATAGGTCGCTTAGGGGTAGAGGTAGGGTGAGCACGGTTAGGTACAACAGTACCACCGGCTTTCTTCAAAATTGAAGCGCACCGCATCTTGACGAGCCCCCTATTTTTATGATAGACTGTCGCCGATATTAATGTTAAGGAGGCGTACGATGAAAATGGCAACAACCTGTGTTCCGGCCGCTGTTATCCAGCGTTGTAATCGTGCGCCTGTTCCCCGCATCTGAAAGAAGTCCCCTTTAGACTTTAACGCGGCCACGGGTGCATCTGCCCCGTGGCTTTTTTGTTGGTTGGCGTAGCCAGCCAGCCCACCCCCTGGCCACGGGCCCAACGCTTCAGCCTGTGGTCTTTTTGTTTCCCCCTTCCCAGGTACTCCCTTTGCCCGGCCGGGCCTGGCGGGCGACCACGGGCTCTCGTGATGAGGCCTGGCCCTCAAGTAAGCAAGTTAACAAGTAGGCAAGTGGCAAGTAAGCAAGTGGCAAGTAGATACACAACTTGCAAACTTGCAAACTCGCAGACTCGCCGCGACCCTTGGTCGCCACTCGCAGACTCGCTAACTCTCAACAAGGAGACTTTTTCAGCCATGCGTTTGCACGTGGATGATAACCTGGACCAATACGAATACCTGGAGGAGCAATTTAGCCGCCGTGAGCGCCGCAACCAGCGCCAATCCGGCCGGCCCAAGAAGCAGCGCCCGGCCGAGGCCGTGGCCGCGCTAACCGACTTTAACGACACCGCCCTGGACTTTGTGCCCAGCTACGCCGCCGCCCTGGACCCGTTGCACCACGAGCGGCAGTGGGTGATTGAATCGGTAGCGCCTTTTTATCAGGACAACCTGATTACCGACCTTACCCGGCTGGTGAAGGGCGGTAAGGAGGCCAACGTCTACACCTGTATTGCTACCCCGGCCACCGGCGTGGAGCTGATCGCCGCCAAGCTGTACCGGCCGCGGATGCTGCGCCATCTGAAGAACGACGCCATCTACAAGGCCGGCCGGCAACTGCGCGACAGCGAGGGCAAGCAAATGCGCGGCCGGCGCGAGAAGCTGGCCTTGCAGAAGAAAACCCGCTTCGGCAAGGAGCTGGATACCCAGTGGTGGATTGGCAACGAGTTCATGATCCAGACGCTGCTGTATGAGGCCGGGGCCGACGTGCCCAGGCCCATCGCCCACCAGGGCAACGCCATCCTCATGGCCTTTGTCGGCGACGAGTGGGAGCCGGCACCGGTCTTGAGCGACGTGGCCCTGGAGGCCAACGAGGCCCGGCCATTGTTTGAACGGGTGATGGCCAACATCCGGCTGATGCTCACCCATCATACTATTCACGGCGACCTGTCGGCCTATAACATCCTGTACTGGGAAGGGCACATTACCATCATTGACTTCCCCCAGATGGTGGACGCCCGCAAGAACCCGCACGCCGCCACGCTGCTGGAGCGGGACGTGCGCCGGGTATGTGATTACTTCAACCGCTTTGGCGTAAGGGCCGACCCGCTCCGGCTGGCTTACGAGCTATGGCAAAGCTATATGGAAGGGGATGTATAAGCTATGCACCGGAAGCTGTTGGCTAAACGGCCGCCTTATTCCATTTACCTGCTGACCAGCTTTGCTTTTGCCGTCCTGTTGCAGATGATGGCCGTGATCAGCGCCATCTACTGCGTCCGGGCCGCCGGCCTGAGCCCGTTGCAGTTGGTGCTGCTGGGCACGGCGTTTGAGATGGCCATCTTTCTGTTTGAAGTCCCCACCGGCATTATCGCCGACCTGTACAGCCGTCGCCTGTCGGTGATTATCGGCTACGCCTTGATTGGCCTGGGCTTTGTCCTGGAGGGACTGATTCCTCACTTCGTGCCCATTTTGCTGGCCCAGGCCGTCATGGGCGTTGGCTTCACCTTCATCAGCGGCGCACAAGAAGCCTGGCTGGCCGACGAGCTGGGTGAAGAACGCTTGACCCAGGCTTACCTGCGCGCCGCCCAGGTCGGCCAGGCCGGCAGCCTGCTGGGGATCTTGCTGGGTATTGGCCTGGGCCTGGTGGCGCTGGGCCTGCCTATCGTCCTGAGCGGGCTGGGCCTGGTAGGGCTGTCGCTGTTTCTCGTGCTGTTCATGCCGGAAACAGGTTTTCGGCCGGCGCCCCTGCCGGAGCGAAACACCTGGCAAAAGATGGCCCACACCTTTAGCCACGGCCTACAGGTGGTGCGCACCCGGCCGCTACTGCTAACGATGTTAGCCGTCGCTGCCTTTTACGGCCTGTCGGGCGAGGGGCTAGACCGCCTGTGGGAAGCCCACTTCCTGGCTAACTTCACGTTCCCGGCCGTAGGCAACCTGGACCCGTTGATCTGGTTCGGCGTTATCAACGTGGGAGCCATGTTGCTGGCCATCCCGGCGGCCGAGCTGGCCCGGCGGCGCACCGGCAACGATGGTTCGGCAACGGCCCAGGCCCTGTTGTGGGTCAACGCGGCCATGGTCGGCAGCGCGATCCTCTTTGGCCTGGCCGGTAACTTTACTCTGGCCCTGGCTGCCTATTGGTCTACAATTGCCTTTCGCCGGACCAGCGCGCCGCTGTACGCCGGCTGGCTGAACCAGGGTCTGGAGCCGCGTGTCCGGGCCACGGTCTTGTCCATGCGCGGCCAGATAGACGCCCTGGGCGAATTCCTGGGCGGGCCGTTGATTGGCCTGGTAGCCACCGGCCTGGGGCTGCGGGCGGCCATGGTTGGTGTGGGCCTGTTGCTGGCCCCGGTGCTCTGGCTCTTTGCCCGGGCCCGGCGCGCCACTCAACCGGCCGGGTCACCGCCCGGCGTTATCGTGAGAGAATCACCATGATGGCGACTACACAAAAACCATACACCTTACTCTGGCGCTACCTGCGGCCGCACTGGTTCAGGGTGAGCTTGCTGGCTGTCCTGCTGCTGGGTGGAATTAGCCTGCAACTGGCCGCGCCGCAGGTCATTCGCCGCTTTTTGGACCTGGCCCAAAGCGGGGCAGTTATCCAGGTGCTGATTGGCACGGCCGTGCTCTACTTCGCCGTCACCATCGGCCAGAAGGCCATCGCCCTGTTGACGGTCTACGCCAGCGAAGACCTGGGCTGGGCGGCCACCAACCAGCTTCGCGCCGACCTGGCCGAACATTGCCTGCGTTTGGACATGGGCTTTCACAAGCTGCATCCACCGGGTGAGCTGATTGAACGCATTGACGGCGACGTCAGCAACCTGGCCGAGTATTTCTCGGAACTGGTGGTCCAAATGTTGGGCAACAGCTTATTGGCCCTGGGTATTCTGGCCCTGCTGGCGGGCGAGGATTGGCGGGCCGGGCTGATTAGCCTGGTCTATACGGTGTTGGTGCTCGTCTCCATGCGGGCCATCCACTCCCCCGTCGTCGCAGTCTGGAGAGACATCAACCAGGGCTTTGCCGACCTCTTTGGCTTCCTGGAAGAACGGCTGGCCGGTACGGAGGACGTGCGGGCTAACGGCGCTGAGGCCTACGTCATGGGGCGGCTGTTCGGGCTGCTTAATCGCATCCGCCGTTTGCGCGTCCGGGCTGAGGTGTTGAGCAGCCTGACCTTTGTCACCAGCTTTATGCCCTATGTCGGCAGCCTGGTAGCGATGCTGGCCCTGACAGCCACGCTTTACCTGCGCGGCCAGATGACCATCGGCGCCGTTTTCCTGCTGGTGGCTTACGTTGACCTGCTGGCAGGCCCGATAAGCACCATCCGCCGCCAGATTGCCAACTTGCAGCGGGCGCTGGCCAGCGTCGGCCGCATTCGCCAACTGTTGCAGGTCCAGCCGCAGGTTGTGGAACGGCCTACCGTGGCCGTTTTGCCCCAGGCTGCTCCCACAGTTCAGTCCAACCAGGTAAGCTTTGCCTACAAAGATAAGCTATCGGCTATTGGCTACCAGCCTTCACCAAATGGCGAAGGTTTACCAATAACCAATTCACCAATAACCAACAACCACGCCTCCGTCCTCCACGACGTCACCTTCACCCTGCCGGCCGGCCGGGTGCTGGGTCTCCTGGGGCGGACCGGCAGCGGCAAGACGACGCTCACCCGCCTGCTCTTTCGATTGTACGACGTGGATGCCGGCGCTATCACCCTTGACGGCGTGGACGTGCGCGACGTGACCCTGGACCACCTGCGGCGGCACGTGGGTATGGTGACCCAGGACGTGCAGTTGTTTGCCGCTACGGTGCGTGACAACCTGACGTTGTTTAAGAATTACAGCCCGGAGGCTGAACAGGTGGGCGACGAGCGCATCCGGGAGGTGATTGAGCTGCTGGGACTGGAGAGTTGGTTCCGCAGCCTGCCCGACGGCCTGGATACCTGGCTGGGCGCCGGCGGCCGGGGGCTCTCGGCCGGCGAGGCGCAACTGCTGGCTTTCACCCGCGTCTTTCTGCGCGATCCCAGGCTGGTGGTGCTGGACGAAGCCTCGTCACGGCTGGATTCGGCTACCGAACAACTCCTGGAGCGGGCCATTGATCGCCTGCTTGACAACCGCAGCGGCATCGTCATTGCCCACCGGCTGGGCACAGTCCAGCGGGCCGACGACATCCTCATCCTGGAAGGCGGCCGTGTCGTCGAATTTGGCGAACGCGTCGTGCTGGCCAACGACCCAACCTCCCGCTTCTACCACCTGCTGCAAACAGGGATGGAAGAGGTATTGGTGTAATTGGGTAATTGGTAATCAGGTAATTGGTAATTACCAATTACTCAATTACTGAATTACCTTGTAATCAATGGGAATTCATATGACTACCAATCAATTACCTGTTTTCAAAGGCACCTGGTCGCTGATCCGTTTCCGGCCGGGATACTTTGCGGTGAATATGCTCGGCCAGGGCTACTTTATTGCCATGCGCCTGGTACCGGGGCTGCTGGTCCAACGCTTTTTTGACCGGCTGACCGGCGAAGCGCCGGCGACCGTTAACCTGTGGACGTTGCTGGCGCTGCTCTTGACGGTGGAAGCGTCGCGCATGGTGGCCAACCTGCTCGGTAACTGGGGCGGGGCCAGCGTTCGTAACGTCAACGGCGTGTTGCTGCGCAGCAATATCGTCCGCAACGTGCTACGCCGGCCGGGCGCGTTGCCGCTACCGGTTGCCCCTGGCGACGCCATTGACCGGCTGAACGCCGACGCGGCCGATTATGCCGACTTCCCTACCTGGCTGCCGGACATCGTTGGTCACCTGTTGTTTACGGTTGTGGCCCTGGTCATCATGTTCCGCATTAACCCAACCATTACCCTGGTAGCGGTCTTGCCGTTGCTAGGCGTGGCCTTTGCCAACCGCTTCGCCTGGCAGCGTTTCCTGCGCTACTCTCGCGAGAGCCGTAAATCGGACAGCGCCGTCACCGGCTTTGTCGGCGAGCTTTTTGGCGCGGTACAGGCGGTGAAGGTGGCCAGCGCCGAAGCGGATGCGATGCGCTATTTCGGCCGCCTCAGTGAAGTACGCCGCCGCAACAACGTCCGCCACAGCGTTTTCTTCTCCCTTTTCCGGTCTGTTTCGGATAATATGGGTGACGTGGCCGTGGCCGTTATGGTCCTGATGTCATCCCAGGCGATTCGCGCCGGAAATTTCACCGTCGGCGACTTTTCACTGTTTACCACCTACCTTTTCTTCGCTTCCCACTTCCCGGCCGGGATCGGCAGCTACCTGTCAGAGATTGCCCAGCAGCGAGTGGTTCTTGACCGGATGCAAGCCATCCAGCCGGACGCGCCGTCAGAGAGTCTGGTGGCCCACCACCCGATCTATGACGACGGCCAGTACCCGGCCGTCCAGTTGGCGGCCGCCGGCGAGCCGCTCGAACAGTTGGAAGTTACTGGTCTGACTTACCGCCACCCCGGCAGCGACGGCGGCATCTTTGATGCCAACCTGAGCCTGGCGCGCGGCTCCTTCACCGTCGTCACCGGCCGGATTGGCGCCGGTAAGACGACGCTGCTGCAGGCGCTGTTGGGGTTGTTGCCGGCTGAGGCAGGCGAGGTCCGCTGGAACGGCCGGGTGATAAAAAACCCGGCGACGTTCTTCACGCCGCCGCGCTCGGCCTACACCCCCCAGGTGCCGCGGCTCTTCAGCGAGCCGCTACGGGACAACATTCTCCTGGGGTTGCCGGAAGATCAGGTGGATTTGCCGGCCGCCGTGTACGCTGCCGTGCTGGAACCGGACCTGGCCGCGCTGGAAAAGGGGCTGGACACTGTGATTGGTCCCCGGGGGGTGCGTCTCTCCGGCGGGCAGGTGCAGCGGGCGGCGGCGGCGCGGATGTTTGTCCGCCGGCCGGAGCTGCTGGTCTTTGACGACCTGTCCAGCGCCCTGGACGTGGAGACGGAACTGGCCCTCTGGGACCGGTTGTTTAGCCGGGCGGAAAGGCCCACCTGCCTGGTAGTCTCTCATCGCCGGGCCGCCCTGCGCCGCGCCGACCACGTGATCGTCCTCAAAGACGGTCGGGTGGCGGCCGAGGGTCCACTGGACCACCTCCTGGCCACGTCGGAAGAGATGCGTTATCTATGGCATGGCGAACTGGCTCCGGAGAATGAGAGTAATGAGGACTGAGGACTGAGTGATGAGTAATATAGTGATGAGTGATGAGGTGGTTGGTTTGGATGCGTTTCGGGTGATACGAACGAGTGGGTTGGCTGCGGCGGAGCGGGCGGCTGTGGATGGTTTGATTGAGCTGGTGGATGCTCATGAGGGTCTGAGGCTGCCGCTGATGGCTGAGCCGCCCGGTCTCCCGCCAGGAATGCAACGCGAGTTGTTTCTTGGTTATGAAGGCGAGACTCTGGTTGGTTTTGCCAGCCTGGAGGGCGAGCCGGATGCGGAACTGTGTGGCCTGGTCCACCCGGCCTACCGCCGCCGGGGAATTGGCGCGGCCCTGCTGGCGGCGGCTCGCTCGACCGGCCGGGAACGCGGAGCACCGGGTTGCCTGGTGGTCTGCGACGAAGCCTCACCCTCCGGCCCGGCTTTTGCCGTTGCCGCCGGTGGGCAGCGCCGCTTTGCCGAGTACCGGATGTTGCTAGACGTGGCCCAATTCCGGCCGCCAGCGGCGCCGGACGGGCTACAATTCCGCCAGGCCGGCGCCGCCGACCTGGAAAAGCTGGTCCGGGTGACGGCCGCGGCCTTTGGCGACGCCGAAGAGAAAGTCCGGCCGCTGATTGGCCGGTGGCTGGAGCAGCCGACGGAGCGTTTTTACCTGCTGGCGCTGCCGGAGGAGGTGATTGGCAGCTTGCGGGTCAGTTTCCTTTCCGCTGGTGTTTATATCAACACCTTTGGCATTCTCCCCCACCTCCAGGGGCGCGGGTACGGCCGGCAACTCCTGTCCAGGACTATCGCTGCACTGCTGGCCGAGGGGCGGACCAACATCTATATCGAAGTAATGACGGCCAACGCCAACGCCCTGGCGCTCTACCGGGCCTGCGGTTTTCGCGAGTTTACCACCTACGGCTTTTATTACCTGGCCCACTAGCTGTGGCTGGTCTCCCCACTAGCTGTGGCCGGTCTCCGACCGAGCCACGAAAGGTTGTACCTGGAGGTTTATCAGGCAGATGAACGTCGAATCAATCACCATCCGGCCGGCCGACCCCAAGACAGACTTTGCCGACCTGGCTCGCCTGATTAGCCGGGTCTGGCCCGATAGGGCTATCACCGAAGACACGTTGCACGAGTGGGAACGGGACAACCCACCCGGCCGGATCCGCCGTCGGACCGTGGCCATAACGCCGGAAGGGCAGATCGCCGGCTATGGCATTGTCAACCATGCTCCCTGGACCGAAGAGGGGCGCTTTTTCCTGTGGGTGGCGGCTGTACCGGAATGGCAGAAGCAAGGACTGGGCGGCCGGCTTTACGACGACAGCCTCCATTTTGCCCTGGCCCATGGCGCCAACCTCCTGGACAGCGAAGTGCGGGACGACGACGACGCCAGCCTGCGCTTTGCCCAGAAGCGCGGTTTTGCCGTTCACCGCCACATTTTCGAGTCGGTCATTGACCTGCGCACCTTCGATGAAAGCCCGTTTGCCGGCCTGATTGAGGAGGTGGAGGCGGGCGGCATTCGCTTCTTTTCCCTGGCCGACGCCGGCAACAGCGAAGAGGTTCTGCGCCAGTTGTATGCCGTCAATCTCCGCGCAGTCCAGGATGATCCCGGCCTGGACGGCGACAGCTCCTTTCCTCCATTTGAAGAGTTCCGTAAAGTCTTATATGGCTCGTCCTGGTTTCTGCCGGAGGGCCAGCTCCTGGCGGCCGATGGCGATGAGGTTATTGGTCTGGCGGCCGTTGGCTACCACGCCAGCAACAACTCCATGGCCAATATGATCACCGGCGTGGACCGTGCTTATCGCGGCCGGAAGATTGCCCAGGCGCTCAAGCTGTTGGCCATTCGCTTTGCCCAGGCCTATGGGGTGGACACGATCCGTACCGACAACGATTCGCAAAACGAGCCGATGCTGGCCATTAACCGCAAGTTGGGCTACCGGCCGCAGCCCGGGTTCTATCGCCTGGTCGGGGAACTGTCGAAATAAGAAGCAACAAATTAACGCGAATTAACGCGAAAAATTTGTGTGAATTCGCGTCAATTCGTTGCCAATAATACTGGAGAGACCAGAATGACCTCTACATTTGCCGAAGTAAACGGTACGAAACTGCACTACCAGGCCGTGGGCGCCGGGCGGCCGGTCGTCTTTATCCACGCCGGCATTGGCCACCTGGCCATGTGGGACGATCAGATCGGGCCCCTGGCTTCCCGCTACCGCGTTATTCGCTACGATGTACGCGGCTGGGGAAAATCGGCGAGCCCATCGGGGTCCTACGCCGACCACGACGACCTGCACGCCCTGCTGGAGCGCCTGGGCGAAACGCGGGCGGCGCTGGTGGGCTGCTCGTTCGGCGGCAAAATTGCCGTTGACTTTGCCCTGGCCTACCCGGAAATGGTCTCTGCTCTCGTCCTGGTTGGCGCCGCCTTGAGTGGTTATCAATTCACCGACGAAGAGACAGAACAGAAGGACCAGGCCCTGGAGGAAGCTTACGCACGGGGAGACAAGGCGCTGGCCGCCGAGTTATGCGCTCAAATCTGGGCAGACGGCCCAACACGCCGGCCGGAAGAGGTGGACACTGTCTTCAGAGAACGCGCCCTGGTGATGATTCGCGAGACCTTCGAGTTGCCGGAAGGCGCCGGCCAGCGGCGGGAACTGGAACCGCGAGCTACCGGCCGGCTGGCCGAGATTGCCGCGCCGACGTTGATCGTCCTGGGCGAGCACGACACGCCAGATATTGCTACTGTCGCCGGGCTGCTGGAACGTGGCATCGCCGGCGCCAGGAAGGTGATGATGGCCGGCACAGCCCACCTGCCTAGCATGGAAAAGCCGGCCGAATTGAACCACATTCTTCTGGCGTTCCTGGAAACAGTCCTGTGAGCGACGAACCAGTCTGGCGCTCGACCATTTATCTCATCTTGCCTCGCCCGCAGGAGGCCGGGCTGTGGCTGCAGCCGGGGCAGGACGGCTATGGCCTGCCCCACTTTGAGACGGCCGGCGGCTTCTGGGAAACCCGGTCTGGGCTGGAACGGCAGTGCCAGGAGTTGTTAGGGGCAGAGATAAACCTCCTTTATCGCGCCCATTACCAGGAGGATATTGCTCGACACCAGGCTGAATCTATCTTTGTCGTGGAACCACACCGGCCACCCGAACTGCAAGGCGGCCGATGGGTGGCGCTGGATGAGCTAGACGAGCTGACCCTGGCCCGGCCGGATCACCTGTCCGTCATGGAAAGCTATCTACGTGAGGTCGCCAGCGGCGACACACCGCCGGGACGGCCGCCCTGGGCTAGGCCAGGCTGGTATGCCCAGGCGACGGCCTGGATCGTGGCCACGCTCAACCAGCAGGGCTATACGCTGGCCGGCCCGGCGCAGGTTGTCAGGAACTGGAGCATTTCTTGCGTGATGCGGGCGCCCACCAATCAGGGCGACTTTTACTTTAAGACCAGCGCCAACTTACCTCTCTTTGTCAACGAGGCGGCCGTCACTAGCGGGCTGGCCGGCCTTTTCCCTGAAGCCATCCCCCAACCGCTGGCCGTGGACCGGGAACGAAACTGGATGCTCCTGCCGGATTTCGGCCGGCCGTTGCGGGAGCAGGGTCGCGCCGAAACCGTGGAGGAGATGCTGTGCCGCTTCGGCCGGCTGCAAATTGCCTCGGCCGTTCATGTGGAGGAACTGCTGGCCCTGGGCTGCCTGGACCGCCGCCTGGAATGGCTGGCCAGCCAGGTCGAGCCGCTGTTGGCCCATCCTGAGACCCGAACCGTTTTAGACGAAGCGGAAATGGTGCGGCTGGCGGCGCTGGCGCCGCGCTTGCAGGAAATGATCGGCCAATTAACTGGCTATCGTCTGCCTTGCACCCTGATCCACGGCGACCTGCACGCCGGCAACGTGGCCGGGGACGGCCGGGCGATGCTGTTCTTTGATTGGACCGACGCTGCTGTCGCCCACCCCTTTGTGGACATGCTGGAAATCTTTTACGAGAAGGATCCCGCCCAACAGGCCCGGCTGCGCGAAAGTTATCTGTCCTTGTGGACGCCGTACGAACCGGCGGAGCGCCTGCAAGAGGTCTGGCGGCTGGTCGAGGTCCTGGCCCCGCTGTACCACGCCACCAGTTATCTTTACATCGTCGCCAACATAGAACCGGCCGCGCGCCGGGAGCTGGTCGGCGGATTGCGGCACTGGCTTCATGAGCTGCTCAACCGCACGGCTGTGCCTGCTCAATAACTTCAACTACAATATTTGTAAAGATGAACATCCAAGACGTATTAACGCTTTATGACAAAGAACAACGCATTGACGTCGAATTCCCTGGCGTTCGGCGGGAGGTTTTGCCTCACGTGGTGCGCTTCGTCGGTGTGGATCAGGAACAGGATGGCAACTTTGTGCTCTACAGCAAGCTAGACGGCAGCAACGCCGACGCGGTTATTGATGAGCAAATCGCTTATTTTGGCACTATTGGCCGTTCATTTGAGTGGAAGCTATACGACCACGACACCCCGGCCGACCTGAAAGACCGCTTGCAAGCTCACGGTCTTGCCATTGGCGAGGCCGAAGCCATTATGGCCCTCGACCTGCGTGAAGCGCCAGCCACCCTGTTGGCGCCGGTCACGGCCGACGTCCGCCGTATCAGCGAGCCAGCCCAATTGCCAGACGTAGTTGTCGTCCAGGAGCAGGTTTGGGGGAAGGGGGAGGACCCCTGGTTGGTCGAGCGGCTGACATCAGAGCTGCGCGATTACCCCGATTTCACCAGCGTTTACGTGGCCTACGCCGACGGCGCGCCAGCCTGCAGCGCCTGGATCAACCTTCACCCCAACAGCCATTTTGCCAGCCTATGGGGTGGCTCCACCCTGCCGCAGTACCGCCGGCGCGGTCTCTACACCGCCCTCCTGGCCAGCCGCGTCCAGGAGGCGATCCGGCGTGGCTACCGTTTTCTGACTATTGACGCCAGCCCTATGAGCCGGCCGATTGTTGCCCACCACGGCTTCCACCTGTTGACGATGGCCTATCCGTGTAATTGGGAAAGCGTGGGAGTGTAGTTGTGTGGCTTCGCCCTAGAGGGCCGAACTTTGGCAAGGCCAAAGTCTGGCCCGAAGGGTTAGGTGGTTGTGTAGCTATCTAATGGAGTAATGCATGTACGTTCCGACCCTGGAAACAGAAAGGCTGGCGATCCGGCCGCTGGCCCTGCAGGACCTGGACTCCTGCCACCAGCTTTATACCGACATTGGCTGGACCAAACCTGATTATAGCGAGTCGCGGAACCGGGAAGAACAGCGAGCCTGGCTGCAATGGTCGGTGATGAATTACGAACAGTTGGCCCGGCTGCACCAACCGCCTTTTGGCGAGCGGGCCGTGACGCTCAAAGAGGACGGCCGATTTGCCGGCCTGGTTGGCTACGTCCCCTACCTGAACGCCTTTGGCCAGTTACCCTATTTTGGCGGTGCGGCCGGCGCGGGCTATACCCTGGAAATGGGCCTGTTCTGGGCCATCTCCCCAGCCCACCAGGGCCAGGGCTACGCCACCGAGGCGGCCCAGGCCCTGATTGATTACGCCTTCACTACGTTTAGGCTCAAGCGCATCGTCGCCGGGACCGACTACGATAACCTGGCCTCTCAGGGCGTCATGCGCCGGCTGGGCATGCGCCTCGAGCGTAACCCTTTCCCCGAGCCGCCCTGGCTACAAGTCGTCGGTATTTTGGAGAGGGGGAGAGATTTTAACGCAAGGACGCAAAGGCGCTAAGTCGCGAGGATTTTTTAAATCTTTGCGCCTTTGCGTGAACTTTGGCTCTGCCAAAGTCTGCGTCTTTGTGTTGATTCTTGGAGAAGGCCATCATGACATCCTCAACAGAACGGAAAAGAATACGCGAGCTGGGGATCACCATTGGCGTGATGCCTACGGGGCCGTATAACGCCATTACTGACGTACGTGGGGTGCGGGTGGGCCACACCACGCTTATCTACGACGAACCGCGAGTGGCCCGGACCGGGGTGACTGTCGTCGTGCCTCGCGACAAAGACGGCTGGCAGTGCTTCGCCGGCTATCACAGCTTCAACGGTTGCGGCGAAATGACCGGCATGGCCTGGGTTGAAGAGTCGGGCTTGCTCACTTCGCCCATCATCTTGACGAACACCCACCAGGTGGGGCTGGCCCGCGATGCGCTGGTCAAGTATGCCCTGGCCCGCTACGGCCGCAACACCTTCTACCTGCCGGTAGCGACAGAGACCTGGGACGGCTGGCTGAACGACGCCGACGCCTTTCACGTCACCGAAGAGCACGTCTTTGCGGCGCTGGATGCAGCCGCTTCCGGCCCGGTGGCCGAGGGCAACGTCGGCGGGGGGACGGGGATGATCTGCCACGACTTTAAGGGCGGCATCGGCACGGCCTCACGGGTGGCGGCGACACCGGCCGGTAGCTACACGGTTGGCGTCCTGGTGCAGGCCAACTACGGCTACTCCGCCCGCCACTTGCTGCGGGTGGATGGCGTGCCGGTCGGCCGGGAAATTGGGCCGGATAAAGTGCCCACCCCTTTCGGCCAGCCGCCGGCCGGTAGCTCCATTATCGTCATTTTGGCCACCGACGCACCCCTGCTGCCGGTCCAATGCCGCCGGCTGGCCCAGCGGGCGACGGTCGGCCTGGCCCGCAACGGCTGCATCGGCCACAATACCAGCGGCGACCTGTTCCTGGCCTTTGCCACCGGCAACCCTCTGCCGGCTTGGCCCGACGAGCCGCTGGCGGTGCAAATGCTGCCCCACCAACACCTCAACCCCCTCTTTGAGGCCGCAGCCGAGGCGGCCGAGGAAGCGGTCCTCAACGCCCTGACGATGGCCGAGACGATGACCGGCCGCGAGGGCCGCACTGTCCATGCCCTGCCCTTAGATGAGTTACAGCGAGTAATGGCTCATTACGGCCGACTAAAAGCTATTGGTTAAGATCATTAGGCTGCTGATTCTGAACGACGGCTCTATAGACGCAGTAAAAGGTGACGAAGGTATGGAAAACGGAAAAAAGATTCCTAAATTCGTTTCGTCAGAGGAGGAAGCGGCATTTTGGGATACGCACGACACGACTGAGTTTGAAAATGAATTTGAGGCGGTCGAAGTTATCTTTGCTGATTCACAACTCCAGCATGGAATATTCGTCCCCTTGGAGGAGCCATTCCTCAGTCAATTAAAAGTTTACCTTCGCCCGGCGCCCATCAAATTGATTGGCACAAATGTTTTAATAGCCGGCCGATCCTGGAGTATAATAATGCTTTGGGTGACTGCATACAAACGTCTGTCACCCCCTCACCTTGTCACTGGTCCAGGCTTCGCCCTGGACACGTCACCTTGTCAGGTGTAACCAGTGGACGAACGCCAACAACTGGAACAGGCCATTGCCACCCTGGAGGCCCAGCGCGCCATCCTGGGCAATGCCGTGGTGGACCCGGCCATTGCCGGGCTGCGGCTGCGGCTGGATGAGTTGCTGGCCCGGCCGGAACCGGTCCAACAGCGCCGCCAGGTCACCATCCTCTTCGTAGACGTAGTCGGCTCGACCCAAATGGGGGAGCACCTCGATCCGGAAGACGTGCTGGAAATTATGGACGAGGCCCTGCAGCGCTTTACCCGCGTCGTTGAGCAGTACCACGGCCAGGTAGACCGCTATCTGGGCGACGGGCTGATGGCCATCTTCGGCACGCCGCTGGCCTACGAAGACGACGCCGAGCGGGCGGTGCGGGCCGGGCTGGGTATTGTCGAGGAAGCGCAGCGCTACGCCCTGGAGGTGGCCGGCCGCTGGCAGGTGCCGCACTTCCAGGTGCGGGTCGGCATCAACACCGGGCTGGTCGCCCTGGGTGGAGCGACCGAGGCCAACTACACGGCCATGGGCACCACCGTCAATCTGGCCGCCCGGCTGGAAACGGCCGCTCCGGCCAACAGCGTCCTCATCTCCCACGACACCTACCAGCACGTGCGTGGCCTTTTTGTTACCCAGGCCCGCCCGCCGATGCAGGTCAAGGGCAGCAGCGAGCCAGTGGAAAGCCACCTGGTGACGGCCGTCCGGCCGCGCTCCTTTCACGTTCGTACCCGGGGGGTGGAAGGCATTGAAACGCGGCTGATCGGCCGGGAAGCGGAGCTGCGCCAGTTGCAACAGGCGCTGGCGGCCGTCCAGGAAAGCGGCCGTTTCCAGGCCGTCACTATCGTCGGCGAAGCCGGGGTGGGCAAAACACGTCTCTTATACGAGTTTGAAGGCTGGAGCGAGTCGCTGCCGGGCGGCATACCGGCTTTTAAGGGGCGGGCCAGCCTGGAAACGCAAAATCTACCCGGCGCGCTCATCCGCGATCTGTTTACGCTGCGCTTTAATATCCAGGAAAGCGATGCGGCGGCCGTAGCCCGGCACAAGCTGGAGCAGGGCGTCAGCCAGGCGCTGGGGCCGGAGGAGGGCCTGCCAGCGGCCCATTTTATCGGCCAACTGATCGGCTTTGACTTCCGCCACAGCCCGCACCTGGCCCGGCTCATGCCGCAGGGACAGCTTGACGCCCGGCAACTGCGCGACCGGGCTATGCTCTACCTGCGCAGCTTTTTCGCCGCCGCGGCCGCCACCGCGCCTACGCTTATCCTGTTGGAAGACATCCACTGGGCCGACGCCAGCTCCCTCGACTTGATCAGCGGGCTGGCCCAGGCCCTTGGCCAGCAACCAATCTTGCTCATTGGCCTGGCCCGGCCGACGTTGCTGGAACGGCAGCCCGCCTGGGGCCAGAATTTGCCCAACCACGCCCCCCTCAACCTGGCTCCCCTTTCGCCGGCCGATAGCCACCACCTCGTGACTGAAATCTTGCAAAAGGTTCAAGAAGTCCCAGCCTCGCTACGCGACCTGGTGGTGAACAAGGCTGAGGGCAACCCTTTTTACGTCGAGGAGATCATTAAGATGCTCATCGAGGATGGCGTCATCGTCAAAGGTACGCCCTTTTGGTGGGTGGAGCCGACGCGGCTGGATACGGAGCGCATCCCGACGACCCTGGCCGGCGTGTTGCAAGCTTCGTTGGACCGCCTGACGCCGGAAGAGCGGGTCATCCTCCAGCAGGCTTCGGTCGTCGGCCGGACCTTTTGGGACGCCGTTGTGGCCCGCATTAACCAGGCTGTCAACGAGACGATTAGCGAAGAAGAGGTGCAAAAGACGCTGACGGCGTTGCGTGGCAAAGAGATGATTTACCGGCGCGAGACCTCGGCCTTTGCCCGCGCCCAGGAATTGATTTTCAAGCACGCCATTCTGCGCGAAGTGACCTACGAGAGCGTCCTCAAGCGGGTGCGCCGCGTCTACCACGCCCTGGTGGCCGACTGGCTGATTGAGAATAGCAATGAGCGCTCCGGCGAATACACCGGCCTGATTGCCGAACACCTGGAGAAAGCCGGCGATAGGGTCCGGGCCATTGAGTATCTGCGCCGCGCCGGGGAGCAGGCGGCCGCCCAGTACGCCAACGCCGAAGCGGTGGCCTATTTCAGCCGGGCACTGGAGTTGATTGACCCGGACGACCTGGCCCAGCGCTATGAGCTGCTACTGGCCCGTGAGCGCATTTATGACCTGCGCGGCGAGCGGGAGGGGCAGAAGCAAGCGTTGCTGGAGTTGGAGCGGCTGGCCGACGCGCTGGACGAGGGCAAACAGGCCCAGGTGGCGCTGCGCCAGGCCAACTACGCTGGGATTACGAACGATTATTCGGCGACGATTGCCGCGGCCCAACAGGCGATTGCCCTGGCCCAAATAGTCGGCGACGCCGGGGCCCAGGCGGCCGGTTATTTGCAATGGGGCTGGGCTTTGCGCCGCCAGGGAGAGAACGAGGAGGCCCAACTCCAGATGACCCAGGCGCTGGAGCTGGCCCGCCTGGCCCAATTGCGCCAGGTGGAAGCGGACAGCCTGCGCAGCCTGGGTGTGGCTTTTGACAAGCATGGTGACCGGGAACAGGCCAGGGGGTATTACGAGCAGGCCCTGACTCTCTACCGGGAAATGGGCGACCGGCGGGGTGAAGGGCGGGCGCTGAGCGGCCTGGGTAACCTGGCCAACGAGCAGCGCGATTACGCCGGCGCCCGGGCCTATTACCAGCAAAACCTGGACATTTGCCACGAGATTGGCGACCGTTCCGGCGAGGGCTGGGCCTTGTGGTGGTTGGGCACACTCTGCCACCAGCAGCAAGATTACGCCGGGGCCAGGCAGTTTTACGAGCAGGCCGTGCAGGTGCGCAGGGAAATCGGCGACCTCCCGGCCGTGGCCATGACGCTGACGCACCTCGGCCGGACGGCGCAGTACCAGGGGGAGTACGATGCAGCCCGGGTTTACTGCGAAGAGGCGTTGCAGATGTATGAGGTCCAGGGCGACCGCAATGGCGTGAGTTGGGCTTACTGGTGGTTAGGCGGGATTTATCAGCGCCAGGCCGATTATGCTTTGGCCCGCGCCGCCTATGAACAGGTGTTGCACATCCGCCGCGAGCTGGACATTGACGAGGGGGAAGCGTTGACGCTGGGTCGCCTCGGTCAAGTTTGCCTGGACCAGGGCGACGCCAGGGCGGCGCAGCGCTATTTTGCCGAGTCCCTGGTGATCAGCCAGGACGCGGGCGACCGCTGGAGTGAGGGCTACGCTTTGAATCACCTGGGCAACGTGGCCTTTGACCTGGGCGATACGGCTGCCGCCCACGACTATTACCGGCAATCGCTGGCGGTGCGGCAGGCCATCGGCGCCTCTAATCTCGTCGTGGAACCGCTGGCCGGGCTGGCCCAGCTCTGCCTGGCGGCCGGCGATTTATCTCAGGCCCAGGCCTATGTCGAGCAGATCTGGTCTTATTTACAGCGGCCGTCGTTGCGGGGCATCGCCGATCTGTCCCGCGTCTACCTGGCCTGCACCCGGGTGCTGCGGGCCGGGGAAGACGGCCGTCTGCCGGAGCTACGCCAGACGGCGCTGACCTGGCTACAAGGGCAGGCAGCCGCTATCAACGACGAGGCAAGACGGCAGACATTTTTACATGGGGTAGCTACCCACCGCGTGTTGCTCGATGAATTAAACGACGGGTAAGGAGAATAATCGCGTATAACGCGAATAGACGAATGCCGCGTATTATTTTATGAATTCATTCGCGTTATTCGCTCATTCGCGTCATTCGCGATTACCATAGGCCGGGTATAATTGGCGCTGGCCTGGAGGTGATTGTTGAGCAAAAAAGAGTTCCGGCTGGCCGACGAATACCAATACAACCGCTCGGGGGCCGTCCGCTGGATTATTTCCCATTTATTGCGCTATCCCTGGCTACCGGTAGCGGCGCTGGTGGCGGCCATCATTAATAACGTTGCCTATAGCTACATCCAGATTTTTATCGGCCGGGCCTTTGACCTGATTACCCAACCGGCGTGGGAGACCCAGGCGTTGTTGCTCCTGGCGGCCGGCGTTTTGGTCTCGGCCACCAGCCAGGGGCTGTTGGGGCTGGCCCGCAACGCGTCTACTGAGTTTGTCGCCCAGCGGATAGAGCGGGACAGCCGCGACGAGCTGTATGTGAGTTTGCTGGGTAAAAGCCAGACCTTCCACGGCCGGCAGCGGATTGGCGACATTATGGCCCGCGCGACCAACGACGTCCGGGCGCTTAACATTATGTTTAGTCCTGGGCTGATGCTGGTCCTGGATTCGGCAATGGGCATCGTCGTTCCCGTCTGGCTGATTGGGGCCATGCGCCTGGAATTGCTGCTGGTGCCGGCAATCTTCCTGGTCTTTTGGGCCATTACCGTAGCCGACTACACCCGCCGGTTGAACCCGGTCAGCATTGCCCAGCGAGAGCAATTTGGCCTTATGAACGCCGGGCTGGCCGAGGCTATTGCCGGGATTGAGGTGGTCAAAGGCAACGTCCAGGAAAAGCAGGAAGTGGCCAGTTTTGTCGAGAACGCCCGCCGTTTCCGCAACTACTTTGTCAAACAGGGCGAAATCCAGGCCCGCTATCTGCCGTTGCTGGTCTTTAGCGCGGCCCAGGCGCTGGCCTTTTTACATGGCCTTTGGCTGTGGCGGGCCGGAACGCTGACGCTGGGCGAGGTGGTGGCTTTCATGGGCCTTTTTGGTGTGTTCCGTTTTCCCACTTTTATCTCGATCTTTTCCTTTAACCTGGTGCAATTGGGGGTGGCCAGCGCCGAGCGTATCCTGGCGCTGATCAACACGGAAACGGACCTGGACGAAAACGAGGCCGGCGAGGCCCGGCCGGTTAAGGGCCGGGTCGTCTTTGATAACGTCACTTTTAGCTATGACGGCGCACCGGTCCTGAAGCAGATCAGCTTCACGGCCGAGCCTGGCCAAACAGTAGCCATCGTCGGCCAAACTGGCGCCGGCAAGACGACCTTGACCCGGCTGATCAACCGCATCTTTGACGCCAACAGCGGCCGGGTGCTGGTAGACGGCGTGGACGTGCGCGATTGGAAGCTGGAATCGCTGCGCTCGCAAATCTCCAGCATTGAGCAGGACGTTTTCCTCTTTTCCCGGACCATTGCCGAAAACATCGCTTTCGGCCTGCCGGAGGCCAGCCAGGCAGAGATTGAGCGGGCGGCCGGCGAGGCCCAGGCCCACGATTTCATCACCGGCTTTAGCGAGGGCTACCAGACCGAAGTCGGCGAGCGGGGAGTTACCCTGTCTGGCGGGCAGCGGCAGCGGATTGCCATTGCCCGCGCTTTCCTGACCGACCCGCGCATCCTCATCCTGGACGACAGCACCAGCGCCATTGACAGCGCCACCGAAGACCAGATCCAGCAGGCCATGCGCCGCATCAGCCGGCAGCGGACGACCTTTCTCATCACCCACCGCCTCAGCCAGATCCGCTGGGCCGACCGCATCCTGGTGCTGAAGCAGGGCGAGCTGGTAGACCAGGGCACGCACGAGGAGCTACTGGCCCGCAGCGAGGATTACCAGCGGATTTTTGCCCGATACGATTGACTTAGAGTGACGAGTTAGAGTTAGAGTGAGGTTTGCTATAATCTCCGTTATGGACGTCAAGCAATTAATTGCTCGCATTGATCAATTGAAACGTGAAATAGATGCGTTGCGGCCGATCAATCCTGAACAGGAACAGCACATTATGCAAAAGTTCAGGCTGGAATGGACTTTCCACTCCAACAAGCTGGAAGGGAATACGCTGACTTTCGGCGAGACCAAGGCCTTCTTGCTGCACGGCGTCACCGCCCAGGGCAAGCCGTTTCGGGATTATCTGGACATTAAAGGCCATCACCAGGCCATTGATCAGTTGCTGGCTATCGTCCACCGGCAAGAGCCTTTGACCGAAGCAGTTATCCGGGAACTGCATCGGACCATTCTGGTCGAACCGCATGAAGTAGACGCCCTGACGCCAGACGGCCGGCCTACCAAAAAGCCCATCCAGCCCGGACAATACAAGACCAGTCCCAACCACGCGCGAACCAGCACCGGCGAAGTTCACTACTACGCCACGCCGGAAGAGACGCCGGCTAAAATGGGCGAACTGATGGCCTGGTATCGCCGTGAGCTGGCCAGAGGAGAGCTGCATCCCCTGATCCTGGCGGCCACGTTCCACTACCAATTTGTCGCCATTCATCCCTTTGACGACGGCAACGGCCGGATGGCCCGCCTGTTGATGAACCTGATACTCATGCAGGCCGGTTATCCACCGCTGATCGTCAGGAATGAGGACAAAAACGCCTACCTCTTTGCGCTCGAAAAAGCAGATGCAGACAATGATTTAGAGCCTTTCGTTAACCTGATCGGCGAATCCCTCATTGATTCCCTGGAATTGTATGTGCGTGGCGCCAGGGGAGAGCCTGTTGAAGAACTAGCTGACCTGGATAAAAAGCTGTCGCTGCTGCAAAAGAAACTGGAAACGCCTGAGCAGGGAGGCGCCGAAACCGCTGACAGTTAGAGAAGATTAGTGGCACTCGTGTCAAAAGGTATTTCTCATGGGCTTCATCTTAGACGGCCTGGAAACAGAAGCATACGACCGCCAGTACAGCGACCGGGAGTTGCTACGCCGGATCGCCAGTTACTTCCGGCCGTACAGCAAACGAATGATCCTGGTGGCGATCATGCTGACCCTCAACTCCCTGGCCGGCACGGCCGGGCCGGTGCTGATTGCCAGGGCCATAGACATCATTGCCGAAACGCCGACGACAGAGGCCATGCTGTTGCTGGCCGGCGGCATCCTCTTACTGGGCGTTTTTGCCTGGTACTTTAACTACATCCGCCAGCTCTTTTCGGCCCGCGTCATCGGCAACGTCGTCCTCCAGTTGCGCCAGGACGTTTTTAACGCCACCATTCAGCATGACCTCTCTTTTTTCGACGAGCACCCTTCGGGCAAGATCGTCAGCCGGGTCACTTCCGACACCCAGGACTTCTCCGAGGTCGCTTCCCTGGTCATGAACCTGATCAGCCAGGTGTTGCTGGTTGGCATCCTGTCTGTCTGGCTGTTCAGCATCAACACCTGGCTGACGCTGCTGATGCTGGCTATCACCCCCCTGGCGGTGGTCCTGGCCCTCAGCTTTCGCCGGGTAGCCCGCCGGGTGACGCAAAATGCCCGCCGGGTGACGGCCAAGATCAACGCCCAAATCCAGGAATCTATCAGCGGCATTATGGTGGCCAAGAATTTCCGCCAGGAGCCGGCCATTTACGCTGCCTTTGACGCCAACAACCGCCAGGGCTACGCGGTCGGGCTACGGCGTGGCCTGACGTTGATGGCCATTTTCCCTGTCGTTGGCCTGGCCTCCGGCCTGAGCACGGCCGCCCTCATTTACGCCGGCGGCCTGGCTACCCGGGGCGGCGGGGCCGTATCCCCCGGCGAGTGGTATCTCTTCATGCAGGCGGTTGGTTTTTACTGGTTCCCAATCCTGGGCATTGCCTCTTTCTGGAGCCAGTTTCAGGACGGCCTCTCGGCCGCCGAACGGGTCTTTGCCCTGATTGACCGCGAGCCCCGGGTGACGCAGACGGCGGCCGAGCCGGTCCCAGACGTGGCCGGGCGGATCGAATTTCGCCACGTCCATCTGACCTACACCGGTAAGGAAATCGTTCTGCCCGATTTTTCCCTGGTCATCGAAGCCGGCGAGACGGTGGCCCTGGTCGGCCACACCGGGGCCGGCAAGAGCAGCATCGCCCGGCTGGTGACGCGCTTTTACGAATTCCAGGGCGGCCAGCTCCTGGTGGACGGCCGGGACATCCGCTGCCTGGACCTGGACGAGTACCGCCGCCACATCGGCCTGGTGCCCCAGGAGCCGTTCCTCTTTTCCGGTACGATCCGGGACAACATTCGCTACAGCCGGCCGGAAGCCGGCGACGCCGAGGTGATGGAGGCGGCGGTGCAGATTGGCCGGGGCGACTGGCTGGAAGCCTTGCCGGCCGGGCTGGACACCGACGTGGGCGAGCGGGGTAGCAACCTCTCCATGGGCCAGCGGCAACTGGTGGCCCTGGCCCGGGTGCTGCTCAAGGACCCGGCCATCTTTATCCTGGACGAGGCCACGGCCAGCGTGGACCCGTTCACCGAGACCCAGATCCAGGAAGGGCTGGAGACGATCATGCGCGACCGGACGGCCATCGTCATCGCCCACCGCCTGTCTACCGTCAAGAACGCCGACCGGACCATCGTCATGGACCACGGCCGGATCATCGAGGAAGGTGACCACGACACGCTCCTGGCCCGGGGCGGCCACTACGCCGAACTGTACAACACCTACTTCCGCCACCAGTCGTTAGAATACATTGAAAGCTTCCCCGGCCGGGCAATCGTGGTTGCGCCGGATTCCAGATGACGCGTGAACGACTGAGGCGACTCCTAATTGCAGCAACTATTTCGCTTCTATTGTTTTACTGCGTCTGGTTTTCTATTCTTCACAACGTCTTATTCCGTCGCTCTTTACCTGTTTACCCAGGAGCGCAGGAGGTTTCTGAGGCTTATGGGTACTATGGCGCAGACACGGGACTTCAAACCCTATGTTTCTGGACTTCCGACTCGCTGAGGGAGGTGCAAGCGTATTATGAGACTTTTACCCCGGCCTTTGTCCAACGGGATTATTGGTTCACTTTTGAAAAAGCCGAACACTATCGAACAGTTTTCAACCCGAACGGCGGTCCTTTGCCGGTCGTTACAGCCGAATTTGCGGATGAACGCATTAACCCTTCCCAAGACCGTTTTTGCTACTACCGAATTGCTTATCAATGTGTTGAAATCGAGTTGATTGACTTTGGCCAATCTGAACCGGTAATTCTACGGCCGCCAGACGGACCAATGAACATGCTAAAGACACCATCACCTTTACCGCCTGAGCTTCGAGGTGGCACCCTTATCATCTATATCTACTATGTGAACAAGCTTTCTTAAAGAAAGAGCAACAGTAAATGCTGCGCAAGATTGACTGTGTCATGATATGAGTAAAGGCCCCCGGTCGCCTCTATAAACATGTCCCAATCCCCAGATCTGAAAAGTGGGGCTTCCCCACCTTCAATCCCTGCCGAACAATTTTTCGCCGGTCCCCGGCCGCAAACGCGGCAAGACCGGCTGCGGCTGGTGGATGAGATCGTCACCAGGCTGCTGGCTCGCTACCCCGGCCGGCTGGTGGCCATTGGCCTCTATGGCTCGCTGGCCAAAGAGATGGACCAGCCCTATCTGCCCCGCCTGGCCTGCCACTTTGCCGAGCGCGGCGCCTTGATGCTGGCCCTGGCCCACCGCGTTTGCTATTCCACCGGCCCCAAAATGCTGGTCGAGGCGCTGCAACTGCCAGACCCGCCTGAAGGGTATGGCGAGTTGTGCCGGTTGGTGCTTGCCGGCCGGCTGGAGGATGCTGGCGCAGTGGCGGCTGCCCTGGAACGCTTCTGGGCCGGGCTGCCCGCCTGGGCCGAAGCGCACGGCGTGGAAATCGAGAGGCGGTATGGCTGGCCATTTTAACCTGACAGCTATACCGCTCGTTTACGTCATTACCCTCAATTACAACCACCGGGAGCAAACGCTGGCTTTCGTCGAGTCTTACCGCCAACTGGC
>JAKEFB010000193.1 GCA_022616275.1 Chloroflexota bacterium | reverse complement strand
GGCGACTACAGCACCAACCTGACCTTCAGCGGCGACTTTGGCAACCCGGTGGACCCGGCCACGCTGCTGCTGCACGCCGTTGAATCGCCAGGCACAGACCTTTACCTGCCGGTGATCTTCAACAACTACACCCCGGCGGCCGCACCGGCCGCACCGGCCGGCGGGGCGCTCCCCTCGGCGCTACCGTTGGGTGGGTTGGTCCTGCTACCGGCCGTCGGCCTGACCCTCTGGCGCAGACGCCGGAGTTGACCATCACTGATCAGATAAAGAAAGGCGCTCCGCGCGGAGCGCCTTTCTTACCTTATCCGGCTATCCCTTGATCATGTTTTTGATGACGCGGCCGATCTGGTAAAATAGCTTTGGCCTCGCGTCTATTGGTTTTCTGTGTAATGGTATTCTCTTCAGAGAGAAAGCTGTTTCACGCAAGAATGGGTGGCGATGAGCATGTCACACCATTCTTGCGTCTTTTTTGTGGAGGTGTCAATGAAGAAGTGAACGCCAGGAAAGTTATACTGGCAACGATCATAAACTGATATTTTGACCAGAGGTGGCCGGGGCTGGGAACCAGCCCTCACTGGAAGCCGGCCATGGTTAGAGACCAGCTACAGCCAGTATAGTGTGTTTTATTGGAACCAGGTAAACCCATATCAACTTTTGGAGGAATTTCAACATGAATAGAAGCAGGTACCTTTTCCAGGCCAATATACTGGCCTGCCTGCTATTGGTTGCCATCTTGCTCCTGGTGGGTCCGGCCAGCGCCAGGACCCAGTTGGAAGCGACGAGCAGCGCCCCGACGAGCGGCGTCTCGTCACCTGTCCCGGGCGGCTTTTTGACCGGGCCGAACAGCGGTGAGCCACTAGACATCGCCCTGGCTTACATTCGGGATAATCGAGTGGCTTTAGGGCTGACAGAGGCCGACGTGACCAACCTGGTGGTGGACTACCAGTACGTCAGCCAGCACACCGGGGTGACGCATATCTACCTGTACCAACAACACCAAGGCCTTGATGTTTTCAACGCCATCCTGAACATCAACATCACCAGCGACGGCCGGGTGCTGAACCTGGGCAATCGCTTCGTGGGCAACGTAGCCGGGGCGGCCAACGGCCGGACGCCGGGGTTGTCGGCGGTGGAGGCGGTGGAGGCGGCGGCGGCTCGCCTGCGGCTGACAATCGCCGAGCCCCTGGAAGTCCAGGAGGTCATCGGCGGGGCGGCGCAGGAGGTGGTGTTGAGCGAGGGAGGTATCTCGCAGCGGCCGATCCCGGTGCGGCTGGTGTACCAGCCGGTGGCGGACGGCAGCGTACGGCTGGCCTGGGATCTGTCCATCTACGAGCTGAGCGGGGAGAACTGGTGGAGCATGCGGGTGGACGCGGCGAACGGGGCGGTGCTGGCCCAGGACAACTGGGTGACGCACGACGACTGGGGCGCTCAGGCGTATGGTCACGGCGGCTCGGCCGGCCAGGGCAGCAGCCTGGTAGAGCTGAGCGCGTCGTTGGTGCCGTCCAGCTACCTGGTCTACGCCATGCCGGTGGAGAGCCCGAACTACACGGTGCCGGCCCCGCCGGCCGACGCCCGGACGACGGAAGTCGAGCCGTGGCTGGACGCCTCAGCGCCGGCAGCGCCCGAAGGCTGGCATGCGACCTCATCCACTTCCTGGACGAACACCCAGGGGAACAACGTGGACGCCCACAAGGGCGCGGTCCGCTTTGACTGCGGGGCGACGCTGGAGTGCGACCCGCCTTTGGACCTGACGATGGAGCCGACGATTCCGGGCAACGTGGATGCGGCGACGGTCAACCTGTTTTACTGGAACAACATCATTCACGACTTGACCTACGACTATGGCTTTGACGAGGTAGGTGGTAACTTTCAGCAGGACAACTTTGGCATGGGCGGGCTGGGCAACGACCGGGTGAACGCCAACGCCCAGGCGCCGGGCAACTGCAACGCCAACTTCGGCACGCCGCCAGACGGCAGCCCGCCGACGATGAACATGTTCACCTGCAACATCGCCAGCCCGAGCCGGGACGGCGATCTGGACAACGGGGTGATTGCCCACGAGTACGGCCACGGCATCTCCAACCGGCTGACCGGTGGACCGGGCAACGTCAACTGCCTGAACAACGCCGAGCAAATGGGCGAGGGCTGGAGCGACTGGCTGGGCCTGATGATGTCCATGGAGGTCGGCGACCAGGGCACGGACTCGCGGCCGATTGGCACCTGGCTGTTGGGCGAGGGGCCGACCGGTCCCGGCGTGCGGCCGACGCCCTACAGCACGGACATGGGCATCAACCCGACGACCTATGGCGACATCGGCTCGCTGGCCATCCCACACGGGGTGGGCTATGCCTGGGCGCAGATGTTGTGGGAGGTGAACTGGCTGCTGATCGCCGAGCATGGCTTCAACACCGACTTCTACGCCGATTGGAGCACGGGCGGGAATAACCTGACCTTCCAGTTGGTGATAGATGGGATGAAGCTGCAGCCGTGCAGTCCTGGCTTCGTGGACGGCCGGGACGCCATCCTGGCGGCGGACATGGCCCTGACGGGCGGCGACAACCAGTGCCTGATCTGGGAAGGGTTTGCCAAGCGCGGGCTGGGCTTCAGCGCCGACCAGGGCAGTTCCGGCAGCACGACCGATGGGACCGAGGCCTTTGACATCCCGTCGGCCTGCGAGTTCATGGGCGTTATCCCGGCCAGCCAGGACATCTGCCAGGGCCAGACGGCCGAATACGAGGTGACGGTTGGCCCTGCCTACACCCCACCGGTTGATATGAGCGCCAGCGGCCACCCGGCCGGCACAACGGCCACCTTTAGCGTTGACCCGGTGGTGACGGTGCCGAGCACGACGACGCTGACCATCGGCAATACCGGCAGCGCCACGGCCGGCAACTACAACATAGACGTGGTTGGCGCAGACACGACCAATACCTTCACGGTCACGGTAGGTCTAAACGTTTACAGCGGTGCACCTGGCGCGCCGACGCTGACTGCGCCGGCCAATGGGGCGATTGACGTGCCGGTTGCGCCCACGTACCAGTGGACGGCCGTCGCCGGAGCCGCCTGGTACGAGCTGGAGGTGGCTACCGACGTTGCCTTCACTACCATCGTCTATACCGCTACCGAAGCGACAAACAGCCATACCCCGACCACGGGCCTTGATCCGTTGACGACGTATTACTGGCGGGTGCGGGCGGCGAATCCCTGCGCCGCAGGCGCCAACTCGGCCGTCTTCAGTTTCACGACCGAGGACGTGCCGCCTATCCTGCTGGTGGACGACGATGACAACAGCCCCAACGTCCAGGCGACCTACGTTGCCGCCCTCAATGCGCTGGGGGCCGAGTACGACATCTGGGACACCAACAACTCCGACAACGAGCCCAGCGTGGCCCTGATGGCCCCTTACCACACCATCATCTGGTTCACCGGCGACGAGTTCGGCGGCTTTGCCGGGCCGGGCGCGACGGCCGAAGGCGAATTAACCACCTGGCTGAACAACGGCAACTGCCTGTTCATCAGCAGCCAGGACTACCACTACGACCGGGGCCTGACCCCCTTCATTGACAACTACCTGGGCGCGGCCACCATCACCGACGACAACGGCGACTACACGTCCGTCAACGGGGTGGGTAGTGTGTTCGGCGGGCTGGGGCCGTACGGGCTGAGTTATCCCTTCACCGACTACTCCGACCGCATCACGGCCGACGGCTCGGCGGAGCTGGCCTTCCAGGGCAACAACGGTTTCGGGGCGTCAGTGGACAAGGACAACGGCACCTACCGGACGACCTTCTGGACCTTCCCCTGGGAGGCGATCAATAACGCTACCAACCGCCAGAATGTGTTGGAAGTCGTCCTCGACTGGTGCAACCCCAACCAGGCGGTGCTGGCTTACTCTCCTTCCACAGTCGAAGTCACCGTGGACCTGGGCGATACCGTCACCAGCACTCTGACGGTCAGCAACACCGGCACGGTCAGCTTCACCTTTGTTACCTCGGAGAGCCAGCCGTGGGTGTCGGTCAGCCCCAGCGGTGGCACAGTTGCGCCCGGTGGCTCCCTAGACCTGGACGTGGTCTTCGACGCCGCGGCCGTGGGCGGGCCGGGTGACTATAGCACCAACCTGACCTTCAGTGGTGACTACGACAACCCGGTGGACCCGGCGACGCTGCTGATGCACGTCGTTGAGCCGCCAGGAGTGGACCTCTACCTGCCGGTGATCTTCAACAACTACACCCCGGCGGCCGGACCTTCCAGCGGGGCGCTGCCCTCGCTGCTGCCGTTGGGCGGGCTGATCCTGCTGCCGGCTGTCGGCCTGGTCTTGCTCCCCTTCTGGCGCAAGCGCCGGTAACAGGTATGGGATGCAGATGAACGCCGATAAACGCGGATCAGGTTTTATCGCGATTGGCTCGAATGGGCGTACAACGCTTCACGAATGACGCGAATGTTTTTAATCTGAATTAGCGCGATCTGCGCGAATCCGTGTCCTATTAATGAAGAAGGCGCTCCTTGGAGCGCCTTCTTTGTTCATTGAATTACTCGGTAATGGTGAAAAGCAAGCCCTCGCTCCGGCCGAAGACGTCGGGGAAGAACTCTTCGCGGGCAATAGCCGGGATGACCTGGTATTGGCCGGGGATGGTCGTTTGCAGCGTGTAAGTGTATTGGTAAGTGCCAGCGGGGAGGAAGTCGCTGTAGAAGACGACCCGGTCGTCACGGTACTCAATGCGGTTGAAGTACCACCAGCCCCAGTAGCCGTATTGATACTCCTCATCCGTCCGGGTGATCGCGCCGCCCGCGCCGGAGACGCTGGTAGCCAGGCCGGGGTCAATGGCTTCGGCGCCGGCGGGGATATGGTCTTCGACGATGGCGTAGACCAGGTCGTTGGGGACAATGATGGTCAGCTCTACCCGGACCTGCTGGCCGGCCTGGATGGTGGTGATGGGCTGGCACTCGCTCTCCTCTGGGTCGCAGGCGGCATCGTAGTAACTCCGTTGGACGACGATGCCCCGGTTGACGGCGTCCAACTGGCCGGCGCTGATGAAGGCGTCGAGGAAGGCGCTATAGTATAGCCGGCCGGCGCCCTCGCCGCGCTGGAAGTCCAGGAAGTTGACTTCTTCCGGCAATAGATCGCTCATGGGCACAGCCAGGCTTTCGCTGCCGGTAACGTTGCTGCGGTCAAACTGGCCGCTGGTTAGTTGCCGGCCGTTGATGTTGACCTGGTAGCCATAGTCGGCTTCCAGCTCGCTGGTGGCAGCCATCCAGTCGCTCAAGGCCAGGATGCTCCAGGCGGTGTCCTGGCCGGTCGGCCAGCGGCCGGCGGTGCGGGCGACCATCAGCCAGCGAACAGTGTTGCCGGCCATCAGGCTATCCGGCTCCAGACGGGCCAGGGCGTCCAGGACGATGGCTGTGCCCCGAATGTCGCTGTTGAGGTTGTTCCAATCCGGCACGGCGTCTTCCCAATGGGCCCCGGTGGCGTTGAGGATAACGCTGTCGTTCAGGTCGGCCAGCAAGGATTGGACGTTGTCGCTGGCCACACCGGACAGATCATAGGCCAGGGCCAGCAGCGCCCTGGCGTAGGGGTCCAACAGCGCCCGGTGTTCGGTGAAGAGATCGTCCAGATCGGCCGGCTGACCTTCGCCGGCCTCAGCCAGGACGTAAAGGAAGAAGGCCTGGCGATTGACCTCGTAGCCCTCATTCAGAGTGGTGGCGTCTTTGATCCGGCTGTTGAGGTAACCAACTGCCCGGCTGAGAACAGCATCGTCAACCGAATAGCCGGCCTCTTCGGCCTTGTCCAGGGCCAGTAAGGTGTAAGCGCTGAGGAATTCGTCGGTCTCGACTGTGTAGCACCAACCCCAACCGCCGGTGCTCTTTTGCAGGTTTTCCAGCCGCTCGATGTCGGCCCGGACAAGGTCGTCCAACTGATTGGCCAGCCCCGGTTCGTCCAGGTCTAGTGCCTGCAGGGCGCGGACCGTGGCCACGTTGGGCAATAACTGGTCGGTGATGGCGTGGGCGCAGGCCGGCCGCTCGTCGAGGTTGTTGACGACGTCCAGGGTTTCCAGCAAGGCGGCAGCCAGCGACGGGCTGAGCTGGAGCCGCAGTTCGCCCTGGCGCTCATCCACGTTGGGCGGCAGCAGGACGGCCTCCACCTGGCTGCCAGCCTCGTCGAGGATGCCGGAAGTACCGACGACGTCTTCGCCGGCGTAGCGGGTGACGGGGATGAGCTGGTCGGGCGGGATGCCAAAAGTTGGCTTGCTGGCGTCGCGGTAGTCGCCGCCCTGAACGCGGAAGGTCAGGTCTACGCTGGCCACGTCGTTAACGACTACGGGCCATTGGACCAGTTGCCGGCCGCCAGAAGCCACGTTGACTTTTTGGGCGGCCGGGCCCTGAAGGGTGACCCCTTCGGCTTCGAGGGAGGCTTCCATTTCCAGAGGCTCGCCAGTGTTGTTGTGGACGATAGCCCCCAGTTGGACTACGTCGCCAACGGTGAAGAAGCGCGGCGTGACCGGCCGGATCAGGACCGGCAGGGTGGCCACCACGTCTACGCTGGCCTGGCCGACCAGGGTCTCGCCGGTGGCCTCGTAAAGACTGACCGCCTTGCTACTCAACCGCCAGGTGGTCAGGCTATCGGGCAGGGGAATTTCGGCGGTGGCCCGGCCGTCTTCGCCGGTGGTGACCTGCGCTTCCCAGAAAGCGGTGTCGGGGAAGTTGCGGCGAACCTCGTCTTCTTCCAGGTTGTAGGTGCGGGCTGCCTCTTCGGCGCCACCGCCACCACCGCCCAGGCCCAACTGTTCCAGTGGCACTTCCACTTCCAGCCCCTCGCCGGTGTAAATCAGACCGCTGCCCATCTGGCTGCGAAACGGCTGGCGCTGGTAGAACGCTTCGCTAATCGGCGGGGCGTTGTCCGGCTTGAGACTCAGGACGGCCAAATCCACTAAGGCCAGGGACAGGTTGGCGCTGACCGGGTCGCCGTCCTGGTCGGTTACCAGGATGTCATAGGTCACGGCCTCACCCGGCTGCAACAGGTCGCTCTGCGGGGCCAGGTCCAGGTCCAGGGTCAGGTGTTCGGGCGAGACAATCAACTCGGTTATGCCGATACGGATGTCGGCGTAAGGGTTGGAGTCGTCAATGCCTTTGACGGCGACCACAGTGACGAAGACGTTGGGGGCAAAGTCCGGGGTGATGGGGATTTCCAGGACGTCACTGTTACTCTCCAGGGTAACGATCCGTTGTTCCAGGACGTCGCCTCGTTCAATAGTCAGCCAGGCCTGCACCGGGCCGGCGAAGGGGGATTGGACCAGAATTTGGGCGGTGTCGCCCGGCCGGTACTCCTGCCGGTCGGCGCTCAACTCCATGCGCTTTTCCTTGGGGTCCACCCGCCAGCCGACGAATTCGGCGTCGCTGGCCCAGAAGGAGGCGCTACTGGTCTGAGACCGGCCGCCGTCGTCGGTCACAGTGGCGACCGCCAGGTAGATGCCGCCCTCCGGCGGGACAAAGCTGATGGTGGCCTGGCCCTGGCTGTCGGTCGCCGCCTGGACCCGGTCCACTTCTGTGTCTTCCGGCTCCCAGCTGGTGTAGCGAACGTTGAAATCCTCGTCGCGGATAGCCCGCCACTCGCGCCGGTAGAAGACGACTTCCACGTCCTGATTGGCTACCGGCTGGGCGTTCCAGTTTACGGTAATAAGGTCAACTTCGGCCTCCGCGCCGGCCGTGCCCAGGTAATCGCTAAAGGCGACGCCGACGTAGGTTTCGGCCTGGTGGAAGACGAGGCTGGTCCGGGCAGCAATGGGGAAGTTGCTGATGTCAAGGACGTTGGCCTCGACCGTTATCTGGCGACTGCCGGCTTCGACCTCGGCCAGCAGGTCGGCCGGCAGTTCAATGACCAGCCGGCCCTGGCTGTCAGTCTTGCCCTCGCCGCCAGTCAGGTAATTGCCGAAGGTCCCGCCGCCGCCAAAGAAGAAGGGGCCTAAATCTTCGTAGAAGAAATCGCCGCTGTCGCCAAAGCTATAGAACGGTCCCTCCCAGGGTAGGGTGTAGCTGTTCTCATAGACGGTCCAGTTGACGGTCAGATCGGTGGCCGGGCCGCCAAAGAAGTAGCTGGCCTCGATGACCACTTCAGCGCTCTGGCCGCGCAGCAGGGCGGCCTGGCTGGGGGTGGCCGTCACCTGGAACTCCGGCCGACGGTAATCGGCGACCGAGAAGCTGCGGTCGGCCCAAATGTCCTCATCCTGGAAGTAGAGCCGGTAATTACCCAGCCGGGCATCTTCGGGGATGGTATATTGGCCGTTAAATTCGCCATTTTCGTCGAGCGTGGCCTGGAATTGAAAGTCGTTAAGAGTCTCGTAGTTGGTGGAAAATTCCAGCCCCAGCGTTGCCGTCTGGTTGGTGGGCAGGGGGTAACGGCCATAGTTGTTATTGCGGACGATGCCCCGGAAGTAGACGGTGTCGCCCGGCCGGTAGATGGGCCGGTCGGTGTGCAGGTAGGCAAAGCGTGGTCGCTCCCGGTCCGTAAACGTGTTCAGGCCAAATTGCCAGGGGTTGACACCCAGGTTCCAGGCGCTGCCAGCCAAGCCAAAGCCGGCCTGGCCGGGCTGGTTGCTCATGACCAAGACGCCGGTCAGGCAGCAATCAGGCTGGTCGTAGGGCAGGGTGGCCAGGCCGTTGTTGTCAGTTACGGCTGTGCCAATTTGCTGGCCTTCCTGGTTGTAGAGGGTCAGGTTGCGGCCGGCGGCCGGCTGGCCGCTGGCGAGATCGGTGGCCCAGACGTAGACAGCGCCGATGTTCTCTTTGACTACCAGGTTGGTGTCGGCGACGACGATCAGGTTACGCTGGTTCTGCCAGTACGTATCCTCCTGGGTGATTTCCGGAGCGCTGAGGCGCAGGAAGTAGAGGCCGGCCGGCAGCGTCCCGCCGTCGGCCAGGGGCAGGTTGTAGACGTTGGCCTCGGTGGCTGACGACTCAACCGGGATCGTCCAGGTGCGGAGAGGATCGCCGCCGGGGACGTAGTCGTAGAAGTAGGGGTAGGTCAGCCGGTCGGTAACCAGGCCCACCTGGTACAGTTGAACGTCAACCTGGGTGACGTTGCGGTAGATAATGTCTACGTTGCTGGGATAACTGGTGCTGAACTGGCTCAACTGGTCCGGCAGGTTCAAGGAAACCAGGGGCGGGAAGCCAGGGGTGCGGAACTGCCAGGTGTAATCCTGGCCTAAGGTGTTGCCATAGGGGTCGGCGGCGCTGCCGGGGATGGTGATGCGATACTCGGTGTTCCGTTCCAGGTCGAATTCCAGGTAGAGGTTAAAGCCGAACTCGTCGAAGAAAACGTTGTCTATCTCGTCGGGCGCCGGCTCGACGACGATCTGGCCTTCCAGGGTGTCCAGGTCCATGGGCGAGGCGAACTGGACGTTCACGCCCCGCTGCCAGCGATCAGCAACGGCACCATCGGCCGGGGTAGTGCTAATCACGGCCGGGAAGGGGACGATGTTGAAGGATGAGACTGTTTCCCGGTCCAGGGTGGCCTGGCCGCTGGCCGAGCGGGCCGAATTGTCTATGGTGAGGGTGTAGTTGGTTTGCAGTTCAAAGGGATCGGCCGGCCGGAGGACAAGGACACGACCGTCGCCGGACCAGTCGTAAGAAACCTCGGCGGCCGGGTCGAGGGTGACGGCTGCTTCGGTGCTGGCCTGGTCCATGGGCATGTTGAAGGTGATGGTGACCGGCCGGGTGGGGATAACGTTCTGGGCGCCATTCTCGGGAACGATGGTGACGACGCTGGGGTTGAGGGTGGTGAAGTTCCAGGTGAAATCCTGGCCCAGGACGCCGCCGGTGACGTCTTGCAGTCCTTCGCGAATGGCTACCTGGTAGCGGGTGGCCCCGGCCAGCGGCTCGCCGGGGACAAAGCGATAGATGCTGGTGGAGACCCATTCGCCCTGGCCAGAGACGGCCGGGGAGATCTCCAGTGGTTGGGGCAGGCCGGCCTGTTGGGTGGTGCTGGCCAGGGGGACGACCGGCCGGTTAAAGAGGACGGTGATGGCCGCGTCGGCCTGGACGTCGTCAGTCCCCGGAGCGGGGATGACCTGGCCGACTTCCAGGAAGCCGACTGTTTCCACCTGCAACTGGACTGGGGCGCGCAAAGGCTGGCCGTTGCGGCTGGCGGCCGTGCCGGCGATCTGGACCTCGTAGCTCTGCTTTCGTTCCAGCGTTTCCTTGGGGGTGAAGATGAGAGTGTCCGGCCGCGGCCAGTTGAAGCTCCCTTCGACCTCGCCGGTAGCACCGGCCTCCTGGACGGCAAAGGCTTCCTCGACGGATTCCTGGTCCATAGGCTGGTCGAAGCGGATGGTGATGGCCCCATCGAGCAAGGCTTCTTCGCCGGGAGCCGGGCTGCTGTAGACGACCTGAGGTGGCCAGTCGTAGTCAAGGGTTGTCTCCGACGGGCCGGCCGTCGGCCGGGGCGCCGCGGTGGTCGGCGGAGCGGCCGTTTCCGGGCCGGCCGGGGGGGTAGGCGTTGGCTCATCTCTTTTGCGGCAGGCGACCGAAAGGAGAATGAGCAGTAAGGTTAAGATAATTAGTTTGCGTAGCCGTTGTTTGGACATGTCTTTGGTACTCCAAGTCTTTAAGGAACACAGAGAGCATAGAGGAGACACAGAGGCTTACAGAGAGATCTCAGAGGTTTATTACTGTATTCTGTGTTGCTTATGCGTTCCAAGCGATTATCTACGATAAGTAAAGATAGTCAGTGGCAGTAGTGAAGGATGTCACCTTCTGGCCGGACAAGTATCACGACCAGCACAGCAAGAGAATATACCAGGGAGAGTGAGGTTTGGACAAGGGGGTGTATGGGGTTTGTGTGGCGGCCGTGGGTCTGTTGTCGGCCGGGCGTAGGCTGCTGTGGCGTGCTGGCCGGCCGGCTGTTATAATTGGGCGTGTCGTGGCTGAAAGGCACTTTACCAATGAGAATGACGAGCAGTGGATGCGGGCGGCGCTGGCCCAGGCGGAACTGGCGGCGGCGGCCGGCGAGGTCCCGGTTGGGGCGGTGGCGGTGCTGAATGGCCAGGTGATCGGCCAGGGATATAACCGCAAGGAAACGGACAACGACCCCACAGCCCACGCCGAGATGGCGGCGATGCGCCAGGCGGCGGCGGACCTAAACAACTGGCGGCTACTGAACGTGACGCTCTACTCGACGCTGGAGCCGTGCCCGATGTGCGCCGGCACGATGATCCAGGCCCGGCTCAGCCGGCTGGTCTACGGGGCCAGAGATTTGCGCTTTGGCGCAGACGGCTCGGTCGTCCAGGTGCTGGGCGAACCGGGCTTTAATCACCTGGTGGAAGTGACGGCCGGCGTCCTGGAAGAAGAAGCGGCTGCGCTGCTGCAGACGTTTTTTAAGAAGTTACGAGGACGTGTTCAGGGCGAAGCCTGAACCAGGGACTGAGGACTGAGGACTGTTTGGAGAGGTGCCGGAGTGGTTGATCGGGGCGCTCTCGAAAAGCGTTGTGGCCTTACGGTCACCGTGGGTTCGAATCCCACCCTCTCCGCTGAAAGGGACATCCACCTGGGTGTCCCTTTTGATTTCAGCGTGGCAGAGGTACAAGAGACTTGAATGTGCGCACACTTTAACGGAAAGATTCGTCAAAAGTTGCTTGATGTCTAGGAAATTATACTTTGAGGGTGGGAACGATGCCCGATGAAAGTCAGAGCCGGGCCGCAAACGAGAAGCCAAGCAATAGGTTTCCCGAGGCGTTTT
>JAKEFB010000020.1 GCA_022616275.1 Chloroflexota bacterium | reverse complement strand
TTGGGCGGGCCGCAGTTCAGCACGCTGGAGACGGAGATTTACCACCAGTACGTGACTTTTTTGCGGCCGGACGTGGCGGCCGTGTTGTCGCTGCTGCAAATTGGGGTAACTTTTCTCTTGATGTCGGTCTATGCCCGCTGGCAGCAGCGGTCAGCGGTGGCGCTGGAGTTCCGGCCGCAACAGAGCACGGCGCGCCGGCCGGCGACGGCGGCGCAAAAGGCGGCGGCCGGGCTACTGGTGGCGGGGCTGGCACTGTTTTTGTTGAGCCCGCTGCTGGCTCTGGTATGGCGCTCGTTGGTGGACCGAGAAGGGCAGTTCACGCTGGCCTACTACCAGGCGCTGCCGCTGGCCCAGCGGGAGCGGGTGACGTTTATCCCACCGCTGCTGGCGGTGGGCAACTCGGTCGGCTACGCGATGTTGACGATGGCGGCGGCCGGTTTCCTGGGGCTGATCAGCGCAGCGATGCTGGCCCGGCCGTCCAGATGGCGGCGCTGGCTGGAGCCGCTGTTTATGTTGCCGCTGGGGGCATCGGCGGTGACGCTAGGCTTTGGCTACGTGGTCAGTTTTGACCGGCTGCGGACTTCGCCGCTGTTGGTGCTGATTGCGCACACGCTGGTGGCCTTTCCTTTTGTGGTCCGCAGCCTGCTGCCGGTGCTGCAAGGGATCCGGCCGAGCCTGCGGGAGGCGGCGGCGGTGATGGGCGCGTCGCCGCTGCGAGTGTGGCGGGAGGTGGATTTGCCGATCGTCGGCCGGGCGTTGCTGGTGGCGGCGGTGTTTGCTTTTACGGTGAGTATGGGCGAGTTTGGGGCGACGAGTTTTATCGTCCGGCCGAACAGCGGCTACCTGACGCTGCCGATTGCCATCCAGCGCTACCTGGGCCAACCGGGCGGGCTGAATTTTGGCCAGGCGCTGGCGATGAGCGTGATTTTGATGGCGGTGTGTACGGCCGGGTTTGTGGCGATTGAGCGGTTCCGGTATGCGGATGTAGGGGAGTTTTAAGGCTTCTGCCACGAATGACGCAAGCAACTTGCGTTTGTACGAATTTTACGAATTGATGTTGCTGGAATTGGAGCAGGTTGAGAAGAGTTTTAATGGCCAGCCGGCACTGCGGGGGGTTTCGCTGGCGGTGGCGGCCGGGGAGGTGGTGGCGCTGCTGGGGCCAAGCGGCTGCGGCAAGACGACGCTGCTGCGGGTGATTGCCGGGCTGGAGAAGCCGGACGGCGGCCGGTTGCGGCTGGAGGGGCAGGAGCTGGATGGAGTCCCTGTTCACCAGCGGGGTTTTGGTTTTGTCTTCCAGGACTACGCCCTTTTCCCGCACAAAAACGTGGCCGAGAACGTGGCCTTTGGGCTAAAGATGGCCGGCTGGGAGCCGGCCCGGCGGGCGGCGCGGGTGGCGGAGGTGCTGGCCCTGGTGGGGTTGGCCGGTTTTGAGGGGCGACGGGTGTTTGAATTGTCGGGTGGGGAGCAGCAGCGGGTGGCGCTGGCGCGGGCGCTGGCCCCTTCGCCGCGCCTGCTGCTGCTGGACGAGCCGCTGGGGTCGCTGGACCGGACGTTGCGGGAGCGGTTGATGGGTGAGCTGCGGGCTATTTTGCAGGAGGCCGGCCGGCTGGCCGGCCATCCCGGGGGGATTACCTCGATTTACGTGACCCACGACCAAGCGGAGGCGTTTGCGGTGGCCGACCGGGTGATGGTGATGCAGGCCGGCCGGATTGAGCAGAGCGGCACACCGGTGGAGCTGTACCAGCAGCCACGGACACCGTTTGTGGCCCGGTTCCTGGGGATGGAAAATTTGCTGCCAGGAGAATGGGTCTCGACCAAGCCGCCGGTGGTGCGCACGAGCCTGGGGGAACTGCAAGTGGCCGGGTATGTGGAACGGGGAGAAGTGCCGCCGACGCTGCTCATCCGGCCGGGGGCGGGCCAGCTCCTGTCGCCGGGCCAGGAGGCAACCAACGTGGTTGCCGGCCGCCTGGAAGAAGTGTCCTTTCGCGGCCGGTACCAGGTGGCGACGATTACTCTCCAGGAAAGCGACGGCCCGGTAGCGCTAAAGCTGGAGTTTGAGTCGGCCGTCTCCCTGCCGCCGGCCGGTTCGGAGGTGAGGCTGGCGCTCAACCCGGCCAGGCTGATCGTGTTAGAGTGATGTTAGCATTCCAAATGGGGGGTTGCCACGACTCCGGCGGCGGACGTATAATGCGGGGTAGTTTCGTAATTGACTAACAGGAAGAGTAAGACATGTCAGTATGGTGGATGGTGGGGGCCTTTGCCCTGGTCTTAACGCCGATCATTCTCGTACACGAGATTGGTCATTTTGTCGCCGCGCGCCTGTCCGGGATCCGGGTAGAAGAGTTTGGCCTGGGCTTTCCGCCGCGCGCGGTGAAGTTGTTTGAAAGCAAGGGAACGTTGTTTTCATTGAACTGGATTCCACTGGGCGGCTTTGTTCGCCCGGCCGGCGAGGACGATCCCAACGTGCCGAATGGCCTGGCGGCGGCTTCCAAACGAGCCCGGCTGTTTACACTGTCGGCCGGGGCAGGGGCGAACTTTCTCTTTGCCATCCTGATTTTCTGGATCGCCTTCATGATTGGGCCATCTAAGCTTGCGGTAACGATTACGGAGGTACTGCCCAATTCGCCGGCGATGGCCGCCGGCCTGGAGACCGGCGACGTGATCCTGTCGGTCAATGGCCGGGAAGCTGCTGGAAACCAGGCCATCGTGGTGGAAGAGATTACCGGCTCGGCCGGCCGGCCGGTGGAGCTGGTGGTCTTGCGTAACGGCGAAGAAGTCCGGTTGTCGGTGACGCCGCGATTGCCGGGCGAGTACGACGCCGCAACCGATGGCCCGACGGGGATCAAGCTGGCCTCCAAGCCGACAGGCGAAAACGAATCGCAGGGGCCGGTGCAGGCGGCCGTTCTCTCGGTGGCCAATGTCATTGACGTGGTCTGGAATACGTTGCGCGCCCCGGTCCTGTTGGTTCGCGGCCAGATTAGCCCCAGCGACGCCCGACCGGTGAGCGTGGTCGGGATCAGCCAGTTGGCCGGCCAGTACGCCCAGGAAACGGCGACGCGGCAAGACTGGTTCCCTATTTTGTGGTTTTCGGCGGTGATCAGCGTGGCCCTGGGTTTTACGAATCTGCTGCCGATTCCGGCGTTGGACGGCGGCCGGATTTTGTTTGTCCTGGTGGAGGCGATTCGCGGCCGGCGTATTGAGCCGGAACGGGAAGGCATGGTCCACCTGGTGGGCATGTTAGTGCTGCTGGGGCTGATGGTGTTGATCATTATCCAGGATATTGTGAATCCGATCATCCCGTTTTAAGCGAGGATCTAGTGCCTGGCACAGGGCAAACGGCCTTAGATTATCCAGGGTGGTTCTGCCCTGTGCCAGGCATTGCTTAAAGAGATTAGAGATTGGAGATGAGAAGTCTGGAAGAGAAACCTTTTTCTGAAGTCATGGAGGCGCTGATGAATGACGAGCACGTCTCTGTGCCTCTGTTGTACCGGCTGTCGGACTTGATGGCCGACGAGCTGGCCACCTTTCGTGAGCGCTGGACGGAGATGCCGGAAGAGCGGCGCTACATCATTGTTCGCCACCTGGCCGACATTACCGAGGAGAATTTCGAGGTAGATTTCAGCGACGTTTTTGCTCATTGCTTGCAAGATAACGCTGCGCCGATCCGAGAAGCGGCGTTGGATGGCCTGTGGGATACGGAGCGCGTGAACCTGATTAGCCCAATTGTGGACGTGATGGAGCATGATCCCAGCGTGAAGGTGCGAATGATGGCGGCGGCGACGTTGGGCCATTACGTGCTCCTGGCCGAGTGGGGCCAGATTCCGGCGGCCAGGGTGGAGAAGGTTGTCAACGCCCTGCTGGCTGAGCTGGAAAATAAGGCTACGGCGGTTCAGGTGCGGCGGGCAGCGCTGGAGTCGCTGGGCGCAGCCTCGCATCCGAAGGTCCCGGCTTTGATTGAAGACGCTTACGAGAACGGCGACCTGGAGATGCAATTGAGCGCCGTTTTTGCCATGGGGCGCAGCGCCGACAATCGCTGGCTGCCCATCGTCCTGGACGAAATGGGCAGCCCGTATGAAGAGATGCGGCTGGAGGCCGCCCGCGCCGCCGGCGGTATCGGCGACACGGAGGCGGCGGACGACCTGGTGGACCTGACGGCCGACGACGACCTGGAGGTGCGACTGGCAGCGGTGACGGCGCTGGGCCAGATTGGCGGCGACCAGGCGCGCCAGGCGCTGGAACGGCTGGCCGAGGACCCGGACGCGGAAGAGTTGTACGACGCCGTGGACGAGGCGTTGGAAGAGTTCGACTGGCTGGGTGGGGAGGTTTACCTGATGGATTGGGAGCCGGACGACGAAGACGACATGACCACGCTGTAGTAGGCGGTGGGGGGTGGGCGCTCTGGCCGAGTAGCCCACCCAGCCGGCCGCTCCCCTGGCAAATTGTTGGTTTGGCGCGCCGTTCACCTCTTGAGTTGTATCCGGGACGTGTCAGGCAGGTCTGGCGGCCGGCTGTTGACCGAGGCGCTCAAGCGCGGTTGCCGGGCGCTGCTTCTGCTGGCTGTGGCGGGCGGGCCGGGGATAGTCCTGGCCCAGGATAACCCGGCCATCGTGACTCTGTCCCAGGCTGAGTACCAGTTTGGCCAGGCAATGCGTTTTTCACTGATGGCCAGCGGGGAAGCGCCCATTGACCAGGTGACGCTCTTTTACCGGGCCCCGGAGTTGCCGGCTACCCAGACGGCCGAACTGGCGGTTGAACCTGGCGTGGAAGTGATGGTGGATTATACGGTAGACCTGACCCAATTGCGGCTGGCCCCATTTACCACGGTCATTTACTGGTGGCGGATAGGCGACGCGGCCGGCAACGTGGTGACCACGCCGGAACAGCGTTTTGAGTATGCCGACGACCAGTTTGACTGGCAGCAGCTTGAAGGGGAGCAGGCGGTGGTGTACTGGGCGGGCGGCGACGTGGCTGTTGGCCAGGCGGCCCTGGACGCAGTGGCCGAGGCGATGCCTCGCTGGCAGGCGATTATGCCGGTGGCGCTGGAACGGCGGCTACGGATTTACGTTTACCCGTCGGTGGCCGACCTGCAAGCGGCGTTACGCCTGACGGGGCAGGCGTGGATTGGGGCGCACGCCCGGCCGGAACTGGGGGTGATCCTGGTGGCGGCGGGCGATTCGCGGACGGCGGCGGTGGAGCTGCGCCAGAGCGTGCCGCACGAGTTGAGCCACCTGCTGTTGTACCAGACTACCGGGGTGGGCTATGCGTCCACGCCGCGCTGGTTTGACGAGGGGCTGGCGACTTTGATGGAGGCCGTGCCCAACCCTGACTACCAACTGGTGTTGCAGCAGGCGGTGGCCGAGGGAACGACGATTCCCTTTATGGAGTTGTGCCAGGGCTTCCCGGAGGACGAGGAACGGGCGATCCTGGCTTACGCCCAAAGCGCCTCGTTGGTCCAGATGATCCAGGCCGATTACGGCACCCAGGCGCTGGGCGAGATGATTCGGGCTTACGCCGACGGGGCTGATTGCCAGAGTGGGGTGAGCCGGGCGCTGGGCGTGACGTTGGGGGAGCTGAGCCAGAGCTGGCTGGAACGGCAGTTGGCGCCGTCGCCATTGCAGCTTTTGTTCCAACGGGGCGCTCTGTGGCTGGTGCTGATTGGGGCCGGCTTTTTTCTGATGCTTTTTTTTGTATTTAACCCTTCGGAAGCGAGAGATGACGGAAGCAAAAAGAGATGAAATGTTTGAATCGTTCTTCCGGCAGGGTACGCGCCTGCTGCACCAGGGCCGGGCGCAGGAGGCAACGCCCTTGCTGGAAAGGGCCAGCCAGATGGAGCCAGAGCACGTGGACGCGGCGCTGAACCTGAGCGGGGCCTATATTCTGACGGGCAAATTTAAGTGGGCGATTCCCCTGCTGGAAGCGCTGGCTGACAAGGAGCCGGAGAACGCTATGATCTGGACGAACCTGGGGGCGGCGTACCTGGGCAATCCGATCCTAGCCCAAGACGAAGAGCAGCAACGGGCGATTGCCGCCTTTGAGCGGGCGCTGGAGATCAACCCGGCCGCGCCGAACGTGGCTTATAATATTGGCCTGATTCACCGGGACCGGAAAGAGACGGCCGAGGCGATCCGCTGGTTTGAGCGGGCGATCCAGGCCAACCCTCACGACCGAGATGCGCGAAGTATTCTGAGCCGGTTGATGAATATGGATGAGGAGACGTAGGGGCGGGGGTAATTAAGTAATTGGGTCATTGGGTAATTTTGTAGCGTAGAGACAGGTGTGACCTATGATGGGACGAACGCACCAATTACTGGGGGCCACCTTAACCGCTGGGACTTACATTGCTCTGGGGGCGCCGGCCCTGTCTTTGGATTTTGGCCTGGGCCTGGCTATTAGTATGCTGGCCTCTGTCTTGCCTGATATTGACGGCGATAGCGGAAGGGTCGGCCGCATACGGGGGGACCCAATGCCTAGAACGATGATGGGGATTGGCAACAGGCAAACGCGCTGGAGAGTTAGAGGCGCCTGGAAAAGGTTGTGGCGATCACCCGGCCTGGGTGTCGCTCTGGCGCGGTTTTTCGTTTGGCTGTACCACCTGTTTTGGCGGCAGGTAGCTGTGCTCGTGAATTTAGCCAGCAGGCTTTTAGGCCACCGGGGAGTAACACATTGGGGTATTACCTGGCTGGCGCTATCGCTACTGGCGTTTGTAGCTGCCCACTCTTCCCAGGGATTCACTTCGGCTTATTTGGAATATCCCTTACTCCCCGCCCTGGCGTTTTCGATCAGCTATGGGAGCCATCTTTTAGGCGATATGACCACGCGTAGCGGGGTCACCGTGTTATTCCCCTTTTCCTCCAGGCGGTATCACATCTTGCCTGAAGGGATGCGCCTGAGAACCGGTAGCTGGTTTGAAACGAGGCTGTTTTGGTTTTGGGCCATAGCACTGGCCCTGGTGGCGGCCATTTACCTGGTGAATGTTGAGGGTATTTTGTAGGGGTAATTGAGTAATTGGGTAATTGGCTATCATAGAAAGGTAGCGATTTCGGTGAGGGGTTTTTTGATGATGTCGGGGACGGTGGCGTTTTCGGCCGGGTAGCCGACGACGAGGAGGAGGAAGGGGCGTTCGTGGCTGGGGCGGCCGAGAATGTGGTTGAGGAAGCCCATTGGGCTGGGGGTGTGGGTGAGGGAGACGAGGCCGGCGTGATGGACGGCGGTGATGAGGATGCCGGTGGCAATGCCGACGGATTCAGTGGCGTAGTAGTGCTTGACTTTGCGGCCGTCGGGCAGCAAGGCGTAGGACTGGACGAAGATAGCAATGAGGGTGGGGGCAGTCTCCAGGAACGGTTTGTGCGCGTCGGTGCCCAAGGGGGCTAGAACGTCGAGCCATTCCTGGGGGGCGCGGTGGTGGTAGAAGTCGCGCTCTTCTTCTTCGGCCGCCAGGCGAATCTGCCGCTTGATGGCCGGGTTGCTGACGACGACGAAGTGCCAGGGCTGCATGTTGGCCCCGTTGGGAGCGGTGCCAGCGGCGCGCAGGCAGTCCTCGATGATTTCGCGGGGCACCGGCCGGTTGGAAAAGTCGCGGACGGTGCGGCGGCGTTTTATGTCGGCGTAGAAGGCGGCCGCGCGGGTCTTCATTTCTTCGACGGGATACTCACGGTAAGCGGGGAGGGGGATGAATTTAGGGTGGGTCATGGTTTTAAGTATGTGGCAGGTTTGCGAGTATGCGAGTATGCAAGTGGGCGAGTGGGCAAGTGGCGGGTGGCAGGTGGGGAGGGCTAGAAGCCGCCACGGGAACGGATGATCTGGCCGGTGATCCAGCCGGCTTCGTCGGAGGCCAGGAAGCAGACCAGTTGGGCGGCGTCCTCGGGCAGGCCGATGCGGCCGAAGGGGGCGCGCTGTTCCAATTCCTGGCGCAACTCCTGGCTCATCCAGCCAGTGTCGGTGGGGCCGGGGTCCACGGCGTTGATGGTGATGCCTTTGGCAGCCAGGGCGGGGGCCAAGCTGAAGGTGGCGGCGTCAATGGCGCCCTTGGTGGCGGCGTAGGGCAGGTTGCCGGGCATGGGAGAGAGTCCCTGGCCGGAGGTCAGGTTGACGATCCGGCCGCCGGGCCGGCCGTGGTAGCGCCGGACAAATTCCCGGCACAGCAGCAGGGCGCCGCGGACGTTAACGGCGTAGTGGCGGTCGAGCATTTCGGCCGTCGAATCCTCCAGGCCAACTTCTTCGTCGTGGGTGGCGTTGTTGACGAGAATGTCTACCCAACCAAAAGTCTGCTCGACATGCTCGAAGAGGCGGGCCGGAACAGTGGGGTCGGCCAGGTCGGCTTCCAGGCCGGCGGCGCGGACGCCGTAGCCTTGCAACCGGAGCAGGAGGTCGTCTACTTCGTCCGGCCGGCTGCCCCAGGGCATAAGGGTGTCGTAAGGGCGGTAGTAGGTGATGAAAACGTCGGCCCCGGCCGCGGCCAGGGACTGAGCAATGGCCGCGCCAATGCCCACCCGGCGACTGGCGCCGGTTACAAGGGCGACTTTACCGGTTAGTTTCTTCATAGCTAGAGTTAGAGTTTAGAGTTAGCGTATGGAGTTAGAGTTAGAGTTAGAGAACTCTAACTCAGGACTCTAACTATATCCGGCCGAGGGTGGCGACGGTGCGCTCGTTTTGGACGTTGCCGGTGTTGAGGGTGGTTTGCGGCTCGAAGAGGAGGACGTGGACTTCCTCGGGGGCGACCGGCCGATGCTCGACGCCGGCGGGGATGACGAGAAATTCGCCTTCCTCCAGCCAGACGTCCTGGTCGCGGAACTGGATGAGGAGCCGGCCGCGGACGACCAGGAATAACTCGTCCTCGACGTCGTGGTGGTGCCAGACAAACTCGCCCTGCAACTTGACAGCCTTGACGGCCTGCCCGTTCAGCTCGGCCAAAACTTTGGGGCTCCAATGGTCGTGGAAGAGGGTGAATTTTTGGTGGATGTTGACTTTCTCTCTCATGGCAATTTCCTCAAAAAAAGCGGGGATTGAGGTTAGGTAAAACCTAACCCTGGGATTAGGGGATTGAATCAAAAAGGTCTTAGCCATTTTGTCTCCCCCTATCTTCGCGCCTTTGCGTCTTGGCGTCAAATTTCTTAAAAGCCGGGAAACAAGCGCCAGCTACGGCGGATGTAGGCCTGGTATTCGTCGCCGAAGGTGGCCAGGAGGGCCTGCTCTTCCAGCCGGATGCGGTAGAGGAAGGCGGGCAGAATGGTGACGGCGGTGAGCAGCCCGGCCGCCCAGGAACCAAGGGCCAGGTGAAAACCCAAGAGGCCAACGAGCGCCCCGGTGTAAGCCGGATGGCGCAGCCGGTGATAGGGTGGGCGAGTAACCAGCCGGTGGTCAGTCTCGATGGCTACGACGACGGAAAAGTGCCGGCCGAGCACCCGGATGGCCCACTGGCGGAAGGCAATTCCGGCCGCCATGAAAACCAGCCCGACATATTGTATCCAACCGGCGGCCACGCCCCAACCCAGCCCACGCGTGGCCAGGCCTAGAGTGAAGGAGAGAAACGTCAGGGCCATGAGCAGCCAGTAGGAACCCTGGTCCCGGCCGTCCCGCAAGTCGCCAGCGCGCCACCATTTACCGTTTAGCATATTGAGCATTTCGATGGCTACCCAAAGTGAAAAGAGCAGGGCGAAGAGGATGGAGATTGGAGACTTCGTCCTGAAGGACTCAAGTCCGAAGGATTGGAGATTAGAGGTTAACTGCTCGTCCATTAACCAATCTCCAATCTCTGTTCTCTAATCTCCCAAAGGGAAAAGCCGAGAATGGACTTGTTAAACCGCCACAGCCAGCCGCGCCTTTTTGGCTGCTTTTTGGCGGGTCTCGTGGCGGAGTTCTTTTTTGCGGATGCGCAGGGACTCCGGGGTGACTTCGAGCAGGTCGCCATCGGCCAGGTAGTCAATGGCGTCGTCCAGGGAGAGGATGCGCGGCGGGGTCAGCCCTTCGACGATGCCGATCGGGGCGCTGCGGTGGTTGGTCAGGTTCTTGCTGCGGCAAACGTTGACGACCAGGTCTTCCTCGCGAAGGTTCTGGCCGACAACCTGCCCGGCGTAGACCTCGTCGCCCGGCCGGATGAAGAAGGCGCCGCGCTGTTGCAAATGCTGCAAGGCGTAGGCGCTGACCGCGCCGGTCTCCAGGGAGACGAGTGAGCCGACCTCTTGCAGGTCAATGTCGCCCATGTACGGCTCGTAGCCGTGGAAGAGGGTGTGGAAAATGCCGGTGCCCCGGGTAGCAGTCAGGAACGGCTGGCGGAAACCAAGCGTGCCCCGGGTGGGGATGAGGTATTCGCAACTGACGCTACCGTCGTCGCCATAGCGGATGTTGAGCAACCGGCCGCGCCGCCGACCCAACATCTCGCTGACCGCACCCAGGTAGTCGCTGTGGACGTCCAAGTAGAGGTGCTCGACCGGCTCCAGCAGCCCTTCCCGGCTATCTTTGAAAATCACTTCTGGCCGGCTGACGGCAAATTCGTAGCCTTCGCGGCGCATGGTTTCAATGAAGATGGCCAGGTGCAGCTCGCCGCGGCCGGAGACGATAAATTCGGTGGCCCGGCCGGTTTCCTGGACGCGCATGGCGACGTTGCTTTCCAGCTCGCGCCGCAGCCGCTCGTGAATCTGGCGGCTAGTGACGTACTGCCCTTCGCGGCCGGCAAAGGGGCTGTCGTTGACGCCGAAGGTCATGCGCACGGTGGGTTCTTCGACGGTGATGGGCGGCAACGGCCGGGGGTCGTTGGGGTCGGCCAGAGTGTCGCCGATGCCGACGTCGGGAATGCCGGCCACGGCGACAATGGTCCCGGCCTGGACTTCGCTTTCAGGCATGCGTTGCAGATTGCGAAAGGTGAAGACCTGGGTCACTTTGCCGGGATAAATCTCGCCCTGGGGGGTAATCTGGGCAATGGTCTGGCCGGTGCGCAGGGAACCGCTGCGGAGACGGCCGATGGCGATTTTGCCGACGTAATTGCTGTATTCGAGCGTCGTGACCAACATCTGCGTCGGGCCGTCAGGGTCCACCTCGGGTGGGGGAATGTGGTCCAGGATGGCGTCGAAGAGCGGCCGCAGATCGTCGTGTAATTCCTCGGGGCTGGAGCCGGCGCGCCCTTCGAGGGCGCGGGTGTAGATGACGGGGAAGTCGGCCTGCTCGTCGGTCGCGCCCAGCTCGATGAAGAGGTCAAAGGTGGCGTTGACGGCGTAATCGGGCCGGGCGGCCGGACGGTCTACTTTGTTAATGACGACGATGGCCTTGTGGCCTTTGTTTAAGGCCTGGCGCAAGACGAAGCGGGTCTGGGGCATGGGGCCTTCGACGGCGTCTACCAGGAGCAGGACGCCATCCACCATGTTCATAATCCGCTCGACCTCGCCGCCAAAGTCGGCGTGGCCGGGGGTATCCACGATGTTGATAGTGACGCCGTCATAGGTGATGCCGGTGTTCTTGGCCAGGATGGTAATGCCTCGCTCTCGTTCCAGGTCGTTAGAATCCAGCACCCGGTCCATTACTTGCTGGTTGCTGCGGAAGACGTTGGTCTGGCGCAACATGGCGTCTACCAGGGTGGTTTTGCCGTGGTCTACGTGGGCGATAATAGCGATATTGCGAATGTCAGTACGGAATTGTGACATGAATTGTTAATTCTATCACAAAATCGGCACTATTTCACGTGCAATTTTATGGTGTGCTGGGGAAGGTTAGTTATCGAGGCAGGTTGGGAACGGGAAGCGTTGATACCGCTAATGAGTACGTCGGCTGCCTGGTGTAGGGCCTTGCCGGCCGGCGAGGCCGGGGCGGCCAGTACTACCGGTAGACCACCATCTCCTCCGACGCGCACGGCCGGGTCTAAAGGCACCCGGCTTAACAACGGCGCATTTAATTGCCGGCTCAACTGCTCGCCAGCTCCCTCACCAAAGATTGGCTCGGCCTGGCCGCAGTGAGGGCAGACGTAATAACTCATGTTTTCAATGACCCCTAATACAGGCACGTGCAATTGGCGGAACATTTCCCCCCCCTTCAGCACATCGGCGAAGGCTACATTTTGGGGCGTTGTGACCATGACTGCCCCGGCCAAGGGCAAGGTTTGAGTTAAGGTCAACTGCACATCTCCCGTGCCAGGAGGTAAATCCACGATAAGATAGTCAAGCTCCCCCCACATTACATCTCGCAAAAGCTGGCGGATGGCCTGGTGCATCATCGGGCCACGCCAGATAACCGGCGCATCGGCCGGAACGAGTAGCCCCATAGACATGACGGTAATACCGTGGGCCTGGGGGGGGAAGATCTGCTCGCCAAAGGCAAAGGGTTGCTCGTCAGGAACTCCCATCATCTGGGGGACGTTGGGGCCGTGAATGTCTCCGTCTAGCAAGCCTACCCGATGTCCCATTTGCCCCAAGGCCACGGCCAGGTTCACGGCTACGGTGGTCTTACCGACCCCGCCTTTGCCGCTGGCGACGGCCACGACGGATTTCGCGTCCAAGTTGAGCCGTGAGGTGTCGCGCAAGGCGGAGCGTGGCGTCGTTTCAAACGATACGTCTACCGTTTTGACGCCGGGAATGGCCATGACGGCCTTTTTGGCCCGCCGCTCAATAGGCACTTGTAGGGGAGTGCCGGCCTCGCGCAATCGGATGGTAAAGCTCACAACTCCATCACGGGCAGTCAGGTTGTGGATCATGCCGAGCGAAACCAAATCACGGTTGACTTCCGGCTCGAGCACCTTACTCAGCGCCGCTAACACCTGATCAGGGGTGACAGGTTCCGGTGGTTTGAAGAATTTTAGAAAGTTTTTCATGAGTCTGGTAATTGTACCGTCCACCACCTAGACCCGGTCAGAGACCGGCCTGAGCAATTACGGTGTGGTTATTGCACCGGCACACGAGCAAAGCCCCGCTCATTAGCAATCCAGTCCAGGTGGAGGGTGGCCAGATCTTCTACGGATAGTAACTCGACGGGGATGGGGTCATAGGTGACAACTACCTTGAGGTAACCCCGGCAGGCATCACACGTTTGCAAGCGATATTTTTCTTCTTCGCCCTCTACGGCGATGTAACCCAGGGTTTTATAATCCTGGCTGTGGCAGAAAGGGCATTGTAGACGTGGATAATACCAGCCAGCGCCACACCGGGCGCAACGCAGGCGGCGTTCGCCTTCTTTACCTTGAATTTCAGAGAGAGTGGGGGGGTTGCCGCACATGGGGCAACGGCCGCGCCGCCAGTGATCCAAGTCTACCACCCGGTTGAAACCTTGGGCCCAGGCGTGCAGGGCCGGCTTGAGGCTGTTTTGGGCCAGGACGCGTAATAGGCCAGGGTCCAAGTGCAAAGTGGCAGCGGCCAGTTCCACTCGTTGTTCATCGCCTGTGGCTGTGGCTAACCAGACGCCGGCCAGGTCAAGCTGGTTTTGCAGAACGGCGTGGCGAATTTGCCGAGCAGCGGCAGCTCGCAGGAAGGCTGTGTTGTCTTCCCTGGCCTGTTCAGTTGGGTTGGAGTGGCCACGTTTGAAGGGTGACCAAGCGGCGCGGTGTGGCGTAGCGGTGGCTGCACTGTTTTCAACGATCCGGCAAAGGCGCAAAAAGAGATCGGCCGTTGCTTCAGTATCGAGGGGTAAATCTTCACCGACCAGCAACGGCCGACCCGATTCCAGTTTTCGTTGGGCCAGCGTTGGGTCAAAGGTAAAAGTGGGAACAGCCTGTTGCGCCTCGTGCAAAGCGGGGATCAGGGCACGGTAAAAGGCCACCGCTTCGGCCATCTCCGGTTTACGCCTGGCCAAGTCGTCCAGTCGCTTGAGGGCTGCTTCAACCTGGGGATGAATTTTTGCCGGTTGGGCCATCAACGCTCCTGGCCAGCCAGCGTTCGTAGCGCACGAACGGTATCTTGCAATTCCTCGCCGCCCAACAGAAGCAGTTGGTCAATTTGCTGGCGCAGATGGACCAACATGCCATGCAGCATGGCAACCTGCAAGGGATCTTCCGTCTGGAGCCAGATATTGTCCCGTTCGGCCGTTTCCAGCCAGGCCGCCAGGCGTTCCATTGTTTTCAGGGCATCGTCCACCGTGCGGTCATGCTTGCGCGAACCGGGGACGAACCTTTCTCCTTTACCATCTCGTCCAGCCATAAGATACACTCAAACTCGGGGGCAAAAGGCTCCGCCGGGCCAAAACCCCGCAGGTCGGGGCACGAAGCGTGCCCGGGACACATTCCGTGCCCGGGACACATTCCGTGCCCTCACAGACCTGCGGGGTTTTACCAATTTACCAGAAACCCTGTCCGCCCATGACGATGACGGTACGCAGGATGAAACCGCCGATCAAGATGAGTACAGCGGTCACGGCCGTCATCCTGGTCGTCTCCTTCATACCCTGAAGGCCAGGGCGGAGCTGCATGACCAGGGGGACCAGCAGCCCAATCAGCAACACGCCGCCAATGAGCAGGATGCCGTTGACCCCACTTAACAGCGTGGAAGCGGCCGAGCCCAGCCAGACCAACAGGGCTACCAGCAGCACCAGTTCTAAAACCATGGCCACAGTATCGAGCCGCTTGAGCTTGCCCAAGGATGCTCCCACGTCTGTACCGGCCAGGGCCAATCCCAATACGACGGCCGCCACGCCGGTAGAGGCTCCTGAAGCAAGGAAGAGCGCTCCCAGCAAGGGCGTGTTGGCCCAGGCAGGCAGGTGAGTAGTCGCCAGCAAAACACCGGTGTAAGAGGCCAGGAAGAAGGCAGCTATCCCACCCAACATAGCGTAAATCATGCGGGGCGTGCTGGAATATTTCAGCCGGAAGGGGGCCCAGCGGAGACGCCCTGTCTCTACCAGGACATCGAGGAAGGATAGGGTACTAAACAGTCCAAACACCAGCAGGGCATAGGCCCCGACTGACATGGGCGAATCCCAGACGGGCCAGGGCAGAAACGTTTTGCTGTAGAGCACCATATGCCAGAAGCGCAACGGCTGCCCCAGGTCGAGGATTAGGGCCAGGACACAAATGGGGAGCATGGCGAAGGCGATGATGTATCCCATGCGGGCAATGGGCCTATCAGCCTCCTCGCCGACCAGTTCAATGACGCTGGAAACCAGGTAGGCTCCACCGGCAATCCCGCCGGCGAAGAAGTACAGCACAATCCACCATTCCCATTGAGGGATTTGTAATTCACCGGGCATGAGCTAGGCCTCCTTTTTCGCGCCGTTGGTGCGGGTGCGGAAAGAAACCAGGGCAGCCAGGCCGATAAAAACGGCGCTGCCAACGCTCCACAGAGAATTGGGAATCAAATTCCGCTGCGGAAGTTGCGGATTGACCGGCTGGCCGTACACCTCGGGATCGTCCAAGAGCAGGTAGAAGACGTTTAACCCACCCAGCACGTCTGTATCGCCGTACAACTGGGCTTTATCGAAGCCAAGTTCTTTGAGTGTTTCGACGCGCTGGCGGGCGCTGGTGCGCAGTTCGTCTACCTCGCCAAAGACAATGGAGTCGGTGGGGCAGGCTTTGGCGCAGGCCGTCTCCAGCCCATTGTGAATGCGGTCATCGCACAAAGTGCATTTGTTGACCCGGCCGGTGCGTTTGTTGTAGCTAATGACGCCATAGGGACAGGCGGAGATGCACATGCGGCAGCCGTTACAGACATCTTGCTGGACAATGACGTTACCCAGGTCGGTACGCATGAGGGCATGGGTAGGGCAAACTTCCAGGCAACCGGCCTCGGTACAATGTTTGCAGGAGTCGCTCATCATATACCAGGCCATGTTGCCTTCGAGGGAGGAGCCGCGCTCGATGAAGCGGACATGCCGCCAGTTGGTGGCGGTTAAGCGGCCGGTGTTGTCGTAGGAGTTGCCGGTGAAGTTGACGGCTTTGAGACGGCCGTCTACCTCCCGGAAATCGTCTGGTTCACCGTCCAGCTCGTTCCACTCTTTGCAAGCCACCTGACAGGCTTTACAGCCAATACATATCGAAGTGTCTACAAACATCCCTTTAGGCATTGCACACCTCCCCTGGCGAGTCGTTGCATAGCAGTCGGGCAATCTCTACCGCCGGTCCCAGGAATTCGGCAATGAGTTCCTGGTGTATTTCTGGCGCCGATTTGGAGCGGCGGCCCGGCCGGATGTTGCAAGAGAAGACCTTGCCCTCGTGGATGGTCACGTTCGGGTCGGCCACCAGGGCGCTGATATCGTTGGTGACGTCGCCGCTGGCCAGACCCTGGTAGCCCCAGTGCCAGGGAATGCCGATTTCGTGTACGGTCCGGCCGTCAATCACAAACGGCCGCATCCGCCGCGTGACCAAAGCCCGGCCTTCGACCTCACCACGGGCGGTTACCACCGTGACCCAATCGGCATTGTTGATGCCCCGTTCTTCGGCCAGTTCGTGGCTCATCTCTACAAACAACTCTGGCATCAATTCCGCCAGCCAGGGCAGCCAGCGGCTCATCGTCCCGGACAGGTAATGCTCGGTCAGGCGGTAGGTGGAGACGACAATGGGGTACGTCTCGGCGTCTTCGGGGTTGTGGTAGGGGTTGCCCGGCACGTCCCAGAATTTGGCGACAGGATTGCGCTGTTGTCCATAAACCGGGTTAGTGACCGGTGATTCCCAGGGTTCGTAATGGGTGGGCATGGGACCATCCACCGCGCCGGAAGGGGCAAACAGCCAGAATTTGCCGTCGGGTTTCATGATGGCCGGGCTGGCGCCATTGTGAGCATCTAGGCCGGTGCCACCCTCCTTGGGCTGGGCATCAGGTTTTTTGGTGGGCGGGAAATCAATGCTATCTCCGGCGACGTTAACCCAGGATCCAATAATCGGGGCGCCATTGGCGTCTACCTGGCCGGAGTCCTTTTCGGGATCCCAGTAGGTATACTTCTTGCGTTCGCTCCAGGGGTTGCCGGCGGGATCGGCCGAGGCGCGGCTATACATGATGTGGCGGTTGGCCGGCCAGGCGAAGCCCCACTGCGGGCTAACCCACTCGTCGCCTACGCGCGCAGCAGCCAGGTTCTTGCCTTCCTCCGGATATACCCCACTATAAATCCAACAGCCGCAGGCGGTGGAGCCGTCGTCCTTGAGCGCCGCAAAGCCCGATACAAGTTTCTTATCAGCCCAGGTATAGCCATTGACCTCGCGCATGATCAGGTCCGAACTTGGCTCGTCCTTGATCTGCCAGTCGGCGTTCTCTTCTTCGTTGATGTAATCCCAAAGGAGATTTTGGATGGGCCAGTCGCGGGGCTCGTCGCTGTCTTCGTACAGCTCCTTGAGGCGGCGGCCGAAGTGGTAGGTGAACCACAGGTCGCTGCGGGCATCGTCGGGCGGATCGGCGGCCTTATCGTGCTGCTGCAAGAGGCGCTGGGTGTTGGTGAACGTACCCGTACCTTCGGCCGGCACTGCGCCGGGCAGGAAGAAGACTTCGGTGCCAATGGTGGCAGGATCTACGCCGGGGCGTTTCCAGAAAGCAGCCGTCTCGGTCTCGAAGTAATCACGGACGACCATCCATTCGAGATTGCCCAGAGCCGTGCGCTGGAGTTCGGCGTTCTGGCCGCCGACGGCCGGGTTTTGCCCAATGACCAGGAATCCCTTAATACCGCCCTGGTGCATGAGCACGAAGGTGGGCAGGTGGGAGTGGTCGCCGCTGATCTTGGGCAGGGCATCGTAGCCGAAGTCGTTCTCGGGGGTGGCGGCGTCGCCAAACCAGGCTTTGAGGAGGCTGACGGCGAATTTAGGAAAGTTGAACCAGTAGCTGGTCGGCGGCGTTTCCGTCAGGATGTAGTCGCGGAGGGTACCGTGATTCTTACGAGCATCGGCCGCGTTCAGGTAGCCGGACCAGGAATGGTAAAGAGTGGGAATGTCGGTGGAGCCTTGAATGGTGGCGTGGCCGCGCAGGGCCAAAATGCCGCCACCGGGACGGCCGGCATTGCCCAGGATGACCTGTAACATCCCGGCCGTGCGGATGAACTGAGTACCCACCGTGTGTTGGGTCCAGCCGACGGCGTAGACGATGGCGCTGGTGCGCTCACGGCCGGAGTTGGCCAGGAGGGTCTCGGCGACCTGGAGGAACTTTTCTTGGGGGCAACCGCAGACATTCTCGACCATCTCTGGGGTGTAGCGGGCATAATGCCGTTTCATGATCTGGAAAACCGTCTGCGGGTCTTGCAGGGTGGGGTCGGTCTTGGCTTTGGCGGGTAACAGGGCAGCTACCGCATCGGCGTAACTCTGCTCCTCCCCGGCCGGTTGGGCGGCCGGCGCCTCTTCACGCTGATAACCCCATGACTTGACATCGTAGCGGCGATTTTCGGCATCAAAACCGGAGAAGAGGCCATCCAGGTCTTCGGGGTCCTGATAGTCTGCGCTAATCAGGGTGGCAGCGTTGCTGTAATTGACGAGGTATTCCCGGAAGAAGGGATCGCTATTCCAGTCCTCGTGGTTGATGATGGTGTTGATGAGCCCACCCAGAAAGACGATGTCGGTTCCGGCGCGGATAGGCACGTGGATGTCGGCCATGGCCGAGGTGCGGGTGAAGCGGGGGTCAACGTGAATGAGTTTGGCGCCCTGTTCTTTGGCCTTCATCGGCCAGCGGAAGGCGACGGGGTGGCACTCGGCCATATTGGAGCCCATGATCATGATCGCGTCGGAGTTGGACAGATCGCGGGCGAAGGTGGTGGCCGCACCGCGGCCAAACGTTATCCCCAGACCGGGGACACTGGCGGAGTGTCAGATCCGGGCCTGGTTTTCGATTGAAACCAGGCCGGCGGCGCGCATTAACTTTTGGTGAATGTAGTTCCACTCGTCATCGATCGTTGCGCCGCCCAGGGAGGCGATGGCAAGCACCTGGTTGACTGTTTTTTCGGCGTCGCCAATGGTCGCTTTCTCGATGAAGTTTTCATCGCGGGTCTTCTTGAACCGCTCGGCGATCTTGTCCATGGCTTCTTCGAGATCAATGTCTTCCCAGTGATCGGAGAAGGGGGCGCGATATTTAGCTTTGGTCCAGCGGTGGGGATTGACGGCGAGTTGGTAAGTGGCGGCGCCCTTGGGGCAAAGGGTGCCGACGTTGATGGGGCTATCGTAGTTGCCCTGGATGTCTATAATTTTGCCATCGGCAACGGTGACAATCTGACCGCAGCCGACCGCACAATAGGGACAGACACTGGGGACTTCCTTGCCCTGTTTAATTCGTTGGCCAGGGGTTCGGGCGTAGGCGGTACTGAGGCCGAGACCAGCCATCTCGGCCGCGACGACGCCTATCGTTCCGGCCGACAGTCTTAAAAACTGCCGGCGAGATATTGTTGGTGCCATATTACCTCCTTACTTCTGCCTGCTCCACATGATGATAGGGGGTTATGACGAGGTTATTTTTCTTTCAGGTTTTCGGGCCACCTCCTCTTCCAATGAAGATCACCGGAACACCGTCTGTTCCAACGACAACGTTTTTCATTATACTCCTATTTTTCCTTTTAATACAAGACATATTTTGACTCTATACCCTTCATACGGATGGCCGTTTTTGACGATAGGATTAAAATAGGGGTTGATAGTCGTTGATTAAGTCAGCGCCAGAAGAAAGTGGTATTTTATGTTCAAGGGAGGTAGGAGTGATGCCGGCCGACCAGAGTGAAAAAGCGAAGATGCCAACCCACCGCGAGGCAGCAGAAAGGTTTTTTGAGCCGCAGTTCATTGCGCTTGGTCTTAGCAACGAGCAAATTGTCAACCAGGGCTTAGCAGAATTAGGCCAGAGTCTGGAGACAATCAATGCAGCCATGCAACGTCCAGAATCATTTGGCGTGGTAAAAGTGAATATCGGCGCGGGCGGGAGTGTATTTTTGGCCCAAACAGAGGCACAAATTGAGGTTGGTATTTTGCCATTATTGCTGGAGAGGAAAAGGTTCATTCTGGAGAGAATTAGCCTCTTGGAGAAAAAAGAGGAGATCGTAGATTTAAGCGAGAGGGCTAAAGGAGCCCTGGACGAAAGTGAGAAGAAAAAATATGAAGAAAGGATTGACGAGCTACAAACGATAGTCAGTTCCCTTGAGGAAAGCCGGGTTAAGAATGAGGAACAGTTGAGGAATGCCGAAAAAGCATTACAGGAAGCTCACTCTGAAGTGAAACGGCAAGAAATTGAGGAAAGACGAGA
>JAKEFB010000192.1 GCA_022616275.1 Chloroflexota bacterium | reverse complement strand
CCGCGGCCAACGCCTTTTTGGACAGCCTGGCCCACCATCGCCGCGCCCAGGGGTTGCCGGCTACCGCCATTAACTGGGGTCCCTGGGCCGGCCTGGGGATGGCCGAGGCTGTCGGCAAACAACAACAAGCGCGCTGGTCCGCGGCCGGCATGGGCACCATCCCGCCGGCCACCGGTCTGGAGATGCTCGCCGCTATCTTACGAGCTGCTAATACGGCCGGCACCGGCCAGATCGCGGCTTTGCTGGTGGACTGGTCTATGTACTTGGGCCGCTTTGCCGGGCAACAGCCGCTCCCCCTGCTGGCCGATTTCCAGGATGAACGGCAAACAGCGACCGTTGCTCCACCGGCCGGGCCATCCAGGGGCCGGATATTCACCGAGCTTTTGCAGGTAGATGGCGACGAGCCACGTCAGGCAATCCTGGAAAGCTATCTGCAGCGTAGAATCGCCGCCATTATCGGCGCGCAGCAAGAATCCATTGCGGTTGACCAGAACTTTGTCCAATTGGGCGCTGATTCGCTCATGGTCATGGAACTGCTGAATGAATTGCAGGAGGAACTGCAACTCACTCTCTATCCGCGCGAAGTTTACGAACGACCTTCTATTAAAGCGCTGGCCACCTATCTGGCGAGGGAATTTACGCGGATGCATAATGGACAGGCGCCCGAACCGGAGACGATGACTACATTGGTGGCTGCTCCGGCCGGGCGGCCGGGTACTCTCGCTGCCCCGGCCGGGCACCCGGCCGGCCTGGACGAAGGGATTATCTTCCTGCTTTCCAGCCCCCGGTCCGGCTCCACCCTCCTGCGAGTCATGCTCGCCGGTCACCCGGACCTGTTCTCTCCTCCGGAGCTACATTTGCTGCCGTTTATAACCATGGCCGAGCGTCAAGACCAACTGGGGTTAACCTATCTCGGTGAAGGATTGCAGCGGGCCTTGATGGAACTGAAGCACATTGATGCGGCGGAAAGCGCCGCGTTGCTGGCCGCTATGGTGGCCGAAAACGTGCCGACCGTGCAGGTGTATGCCCTGTTACAACAACTCGCCCGGCCGCGCCTTCTGGTAGACAAGTCGCCGAGCACGGCCGCCAGCGAGGAGACCCTGCGCCGGGCTGCGCTTCTGTTTCCCCAGGCCCGGTTTATTCATCTGCTGCGCCACCCCTATGCGGCCATTGACTCCTTTGTGCGCCAGCGGATGCACAAATTGTTGGGGGTAGAAGACGTTGAGCCTTACCAACTGGCGGAGCAGGTGTGGGCGACCAGTAATGAGCGGATCAGCCACTTCCTGTTGGACGTGGATCCGAAGCGGCAGCACCTGGTACGTTTTGAGGAATTGGTGACCGAACCTGAGCGCGTGATGCGGCAACTCTGCGCCTTTCTCGAGATCCCCTTTGACGGCGCGGTCTTAAAGCCCTATACCGGCGACCGGATGACAGACGGCGTGACGCCGCTATCGGCCGCGATTGAAGATCCCAATTTCCGCAAGCACGATCGCATTCTGGGTGAGAGGGCCGAGGCGTGGCAGAATATAAAGCTGCCCCGGCCGCTGGCACCTGCTACGCGCCAGTTGGCTGCCGTCTGGCGCTATAAACTGCCGGCCGAGCCGGAGACGGCCGGGCTGGCGCCTTCCCAGAACGGTGGAACAACCCGCCGCGAGTTCATAGTTGATGTGCGCGGCCTGCCGATCTGCGTTTGCGCCTGGGGATCGGCGGAAGCGCCGGCCGTCTTCTGTGTGCATGGTATTCTTGATCATGGGGCTGCCTGGGAAGAGGTGGCGCTGGCGCTGGTCGCCCGCGGTTTTCAGGTCATTGCCCCTGACTTGCGCGGCCATGGTCGCTCCGGTCACATTGGTGCGGGTGGCTCATACCATCTACTCGACTTCCTGGCGGATATTGACGGGGTTGTCCGCGGGACGGTACACGACAGCGGGCCCGCGCCATTCACGTTGCTTGGACACTCGATGGGCGCGGTCCTGGCGCTGATGTACGCAGCGATCCGGCCGGAAAAGCTCGGCGCGTTGATCCTGGTCGAGATGGCCGCATCGCAAAACGAGGGCGTGGACGATGTGCAGCAGAAGTTAGCCGTCCATCTGGACTATCTGGCCAGCTCCCCGCAACATGACGTGCTGCCCGACGTACAGGCCGCGGCCGGCCGGCTGCGCCAGGCCATCCCGGCCATGAGAGCTGAAACAGCCCTGCGCGTAGCCGAGCGGCTCACCGAACCCTACGCCGGCGGCGTCAAATGGCGTTGGGATCCGCTTTTGCGCACACGTACCGGCATCGTCCTGGAATTTGGGGAGACGTCGCCGGCAAAATACGCAGCCTTGCTAGGCCAAAAAAAGCTGCCGCTCATGGTTGTCTTCGGCACAGCCACGCGCGACGCCAGGACGCGAGAGTTAGCACAACAGTTAGCCGAGGCGGCGAACGTCACCCCAGTGGCCCTGCCTGGGGGGCACCATCTTCATTATGAGCTGCCGGCACAACTGGCCGACGCCATCGTCGAGGCTACTGCCAGGCACAAACCCAGCAAACTCTTCGATGAACAAAAGCCGTAGCCGGTTGAGCGCCCTCTACGAAATTCCGCTGGCCGTCCTCTCTTTCCTGTTTTATAAGACAATCAGGTATATGCTCCGGCGCGGCGTTGTGCTTTTGTCCGGCCGGCTCCAGGAACAGGCCACCAACTGGCGGGTGCTGGATCAGGAGGGCCTGGAACGACCATTGGCGCTCCCTGTCACCATGACAACCGGGCCGCGCTGGAATCCCCACGCGATGATCGCCACGGCCGGGCCGTTTGAAGTGCGGCAGGCGATCAGCTTTGACGTTGACGTCGTGCGGCAAGCGGCCCAATCCTGGACCGCAGTGGTGTATTGCCTGGCCGATAACAGCCTTGTCAGCCGCATCGGATCACTGGACGGACCATTTGCCGACCGGTGGCAGACATTCAGGCTTGAGCCAGGAATGTATATGCTCGGCATAAGATATTACAAATGGTCGCGCGATATTGCCTTGCCGGAGGTGTGGATTGACGGCGAGCCGTTTGTCAGCGCCAGGGCGATCAAGTCAGAGCCAAATCAGTTTTATGCCCACCTGCACGAGCGGGCCAGCTTCTTTTACCTCTGCCTGCATTACTACATAAGCCCCCTTTTGCGTTACCGGGACAGATTTTCGCGGGCGTTTGTCGAACGGGAATTCCTGCCGGTCGGCAACCCGGAAACGCGATTCGCCTATGGGCTTCTGAGAAAGGGGCGAGCCTGGCACGTCGAACTGGAACAGCAGCTTTTGGAGACGTATAATATATACTTCACGGCCTATGACCGGCGCAGCTTTCCCACGTTTTGGTATGAAATCGTGGAAGCAAGGCACCAGACACCCGAAAGCCCCACAGACGGCTTCTATCTGGTTCGACTACACCAGAAGGTGCCGGCCGCCGGCCGGCTTGGCCAGGAGTGGATCAAGCTGACTTGTGTCAATGACTAATCAGTGGATTGTTTCCTACAACGAGAAACCAGGGGCGCAACTGCACCTGTTCTGCTTCCCTTCGGCCGGCAGCAGCGCCACCCAATTCTTTCCCTGGGCTGGGATCATGCCGCCCGGCCTGCAAATGCACGTCGTGAAACTACCCGGCCGGGAAAACCGGTTTCGCGAACCGCTCTTCATACGCCTCGGGCCGTTGGTCGAGGCCCTGGCGGATGGCTTGCACTCCCTCTTGTACGAGCCCTTCGCGTTTTTGGGGCACAGCCTGGGTGCGTTGATTGCCTTTGAACTGACGCGATTGCTGCGCCGGCAGGCGGGTAGCCAGCCGGTACATCTCTTTTTGGCCGCGCGTCGCGCGCCGCATCTGCCGTCGCCGCCGCCGCTGATTCACCAACTGCCCGACGACAAATTGGTTGCCTGGTTGCGCGACCTGGGCGGCACACCGGCCCAGATTCTAGAGTCGCCGGAAATGATGGGCCTCTTCCTGCCGATCGTGCGGGCCGACATGGCCGCTAACGAGTTGTACCAGCACGCTACCGAGGCTCCATTGGCTATCCCTATCTCTTGCTTTGGCGGCGAACAGGATAAGGAGGCGTCCCGGCCGGAACTGGCGGCCTGGCGTGGGTATACCACCCAATCATTCCAACTGCGCCTGTATCCCGGCGGGCATTTCTTTCTTAATGACGCCCGGACGTCCATGGTCTGGGACGTAGCCGCAGATCTGGCGCTGCACCTGAGATAACCTGGATCTCTTGTTGACCTGCCTATGACTATTTACCCCGACGGCGACAGCCCGGCAAGCGGCTTTCTTGGTAGCATTCCCCGGCGGGAACCTGCTGTTGGTCTCCCAGTTGAGGGCAGCCTTGCGCCGATCATCCAGGGCTTGCACTTTGAATCGGGATTCGCCCGCTCTTTGCGCCGCCTCCTCACCTGGTTTTACTTCTTTACCTATTTACTGGGCGGTATCATCCGCGACAAGCTGCACGGGAACGATACTGTTGAACGACGGGCCGCCCGGTTGCGAGAAGGGCTGGAAAAGGCCGGTGGCACCTTTGTGAAGTTCGGCCAGCAGGCGGCCATGCGTATTGACCTGTTGCCCTGGGAATATTGCACTGAATTAAACAAGATGCTGGACGAGGTGCCGCCATTTCCCACAGAAGAGGCGCTGCAAGTGGTCCAGAGAACGACGGGCAAGCCCTGGCAAGAGATCTTTGCCGTTTTTGATCCGGAGCCAATTGGGTCGGCTTCTATTGCCTGCGTTTACCAGGCATTGCTGAAGGACGGTACGAAAGTGGCGGTGAAGGTGCGCCGGCCGGGTATCGGCCAACTGTTTGCGGCTGATTTCCGCGTGCTTGATTGGCTCTTTGGCCTGCTGGAGTTTCTGACTGTCTTGCGGCCGGGGTTCACCCGATATTTGCGTGTCGAGTTTCGTGAAACGCTGCTGGAGGAGCTGGATTTTACGAAGGAAGCGCGCTTCCAGGATATCTTTCGCCGCAACGCGGAAGCGTGTCCGTATGACTTTTTTTCTGCGCCGAAGGTCTTTTTTGAGCTATCAGGTCCGGCCGTCATCGTCCAGGAATTTGTTTCCGGCATGTGGCTTTGGGAGGTTATTGCCGTCAAAGAGTTCCAGGATGAGCGCGGCCTGGCCAAACTGCGGGAACTGAATATTGACCCGCGCCTGGTCGCCAAGCGCATTCTCTGGACCAACCACTGGAGCATGAGCGAGAATCTGTTCTTTCACGCAGACCCGCATCCGGCTAACATTCTCGTGCGCCCCAACAGCAAGCTGACCTTTATTGACTTCGGATCGTGTGGGTCATTCAACTTTGAACAAAAAATGGCGATAGAACAGATCATCTTGAGCACCTTGAACCGTGACGCGGAGGGCGCGGCGCGGGCCACCCTGACGCTGATGGAGCCGTTTCCGCCGGTGGATGTTCCCCAGTTAATGAAGGAGGCCGTGGCTGAGTATAAGGAGCTTATCTTCACCTTTGAGACAGATTCCGACCATATTGAATGGTGGGAACGCACGTCAGCCCGGCAATGGATGGCGATGGTCCGGATAACGCGCAGCCATAACCTGCCGTTGGGTTTGCACACGTTGCGCATGATTCGCGCGACGCTGCTGGCGGATACGCTTGTGCTACGCCTGGACCATACGGTTAACCGGTATGAAGAGTATGCCGATTTTCTCGCGGATCGGGCCGGCTTCGTCAAAGCGCGTCTGCGGGACCAGGTACGGCGCACTTTCCTGGACGAAAGCTACCTGAGACTGGAAGAGCTGCTCGAAACAGGTGAAGAGGCTTTGTGGCAGGCCCAGCACCGCCTTTCATCCCCATTTGTTACCTTTAACTCCGTCGTAGATAAGGCCACGTTTACCGTATCCGTGTTAAGCCGCATGGCCTGGCGTATTTTCCTGGCCACGCTTATTGCGACAGTGCTTGTGTCGCTCAGGGCCTACCAGGCGGAGCGCGGGGTGGACCCCGCCCAGACGATGGGTATGGTACTATCCAATCGGCTCTATCTATTGGTGATTCTGCTGATCGTCGTCTTGAATTTGCGACACATCATTTTTCGTTTGCGCGATCCGGATCCCGATTAAAAACGACCAGCGCCTCGTCGCGCCTGTTTGCTGGCAATACGCTTCTGCAAACGGGCCGGCCATTGGCTGGTGTCGTCACAGGGATAGATGGGGAGTGGCGGGCCATTTTGTATCAGGAGGTCGTTCATCCGGCCGCCGAGAATCTGCTGGGCAGCCATTAATCCGGTGGTGGTCGTGGCGGCGACCCCGTGGCTTATTGTGCTGGCCCCGCACAAATAGAGGTTCTTGATTTCGGTCCGCGGCCGGAAACCAAACGGGCCCACCTGTTGGATGTGCTTGTCAATGCCATAAATGTTGCCTCTATGGGTATTGACATAATGCACATTCGTTAAGGGCGTGCCCAGTTCTTTGAAGACCACTGCGTCTTTCAGGCCGGGGATACGCTGGTCCAACACGCCCAACATCCGCTCCCCCAGCTCCGTCTTCAGTTTTTCATATTCCCAGGAGCGGTCACCAGCAGCCTCGTGGGCCCAGCGGGCAAATGGCTCATAGCTGACAAAGCTGAACACTTCCATCGTGTGGTGGCCGCGATAGACGTGGCCCGGATCCTTCAGGGTGGGGATGGTAACGAACATCATGGCCGGTGGATGGTACAAGATATAGTCGCCCATTGCCTGCGTGTATATCTCATTCAGATCGTCGTGCTCATAAAACCAGAGGTTGCCGGAATCAAAACCCAGGGCCTGCAAATCCATATCCAGCGCCAGAAACAGGCTCAGCGCGGAGGTCGAATAGCTGACATTACGCAATTTGCGGCACAGCCGGCGGCTAAGGTGCCGCGGCCCAACCAACTTGATGAACGTCGTTTCCGGGTCGGCATTGCTGACGATGTGGCGTGCCCAGAGCCTTTCGCCATTCGCCAGTTCAACGCCGAGCGCCCGCTTGTTTTCGACGATGATCTGTTGCACCCGCGTGTTCAGCCGGATTTCGCCACCGGCGCGCTTCAAAGCCCGCACGAAAGCACGGGGAATGGCCCCACCGCCACCGCGCGGATAATAGCTACCGTGCAGGTAATGATACATCATGGCCGCATGAATGATGCAGGAGACTTCTGACGGCGGCAGGCCATTGTCGCCGGCCTGGCCGGACAAGATGGCCCGCAATAAGGGGTCTTGCACGTAGTAGTCAATCATCTCGCTGGCCGTGCCTAACATCCAGCGCAGGGCACGCAGGCGCGGGAGAAAGAGCTGCATGGTCGTTATTTTCTGCAGAACCCAGTTGATGTCCGCCACGGCGCGAAAGAGGCCGTCAATGCCCCTAGCCTCATGGGGAAATCGTTCTTTTAACCGGGCCACGTAGCGCTGTTCGCCTTTGGGGATGTCAAAACGCTCCTGCCCCACGTAGATGCGATCATAACCATCCGGGTTAAGTTCCAGAAACTCCAGGTCTTGTGAGACGCCTAATCCTTCATAGATGCGGCGCAAGGCGCCACCCGGACCCAGGTCGCCAATGTAGTGTACGCCGGGGCTGAAGCGGTAGCCTTCCATTGTGAACGAATGAGTCCACCCACCGGGCACTTCGTGCTGCTCGCACACCAGCACCTTCTGCCCACCTTGGGCCAAAGCCACGGCCGCCGCCAGCCCACCCGCGCCGGAGCCGACAACAATAACGTCCCACTCAGGCTTGTTCATCGGCCGCTATCTTATCACGCCCCCGGCCGGATTCACAGACTCGGCCGTATCGAAGCAGCCAGACGGCGTCGTTCATCAGCCTTGACATCATCTCTAAATCATCGGTGTGATTCCAGACGCGTGACCAAAGTACGAATAAGCGTCAGTTGAATTTTGCTTTGGCGAACGCAAACAATACACCTCCACCCAGAGAGCGTTCTATGCCCGTCGCTCCCGTCCAGAAAAAGCCCTCGAATTAAGCGTGCTGGGCCATGCCCTCAACCATATAATTGTTGTTTGGGCATTACGCAGACCCATTCAATTCAACTCAAATTAACCTAGCAGCCTTTTGGAAGCGATGGCTGCTCCCTCGGCCAGCGACCGCAATTTGGCCCAGACGACCTCTTCGACGACCATCTTAGAGCCGGCGGCCGTCTCGAACCCACAATCGGTACCGGCGATGATGCGCCGAGGATCGCCGGCCGCCCTGGCAATCCGCTCAATGCGGTCAGCAACCACCTGGGGGTGCTCGACGTAGTTGGTTGTCGTCTCGATGACGCCAGGGATCAACAGCCTATCGCCCAGGAAATTGGGCTCTTCAAACAAGTGGTACTCGTGTGCATGGCGCGGATTGGCCATGGAAAGCATGATCGCGCCGGCGTTAATTTGCGAGACATCCGGCCAGATATCCTCCAACGGCACGTCACAATCGTGCGGGCCCTCATAATTCCCCCAACAGACGTGCAGCCGCACCTGCTCGCGGGGGATCCCCGCCAGCGCTCTATTTGTGGCGGCGACTACAACCCGAACGAAAGCGAGAAACTCCGCCAACGACTTATCCTGAAAGAGGGTATGGCGCTCCAGCGCCAGGTCCGGCGCGTCAATCTGGAGCAGGAAGCCGGCCGCGGCAATGGCCGTATATTCAGTCCGCAGAGCCTCGGCGACTGCATTCACATAGGCCTCAAGGTCCTCATAATGTTCGTTCTGCATCCCGGCGGCAATGATGCCGGGTGAAGGTGCGGAGACGAACGCCTCGCTGAAACGACCCCCTGTTTCACCAAGCAACTGTCTGAGCTGGCGGCATTCCTGCTCGATAGGCGCTGCATTCACGTAGCGGACGGCGGCAATCGCTTTGGGCGCCCGCAGTAAATCTACTCGCTCATCTGTGCCCATCGCCTGGCGCCGGCGCTCCAGACTACCAGGATAACGAAGCAGGTCGGCCATAATAGGACGGGCGCCGGCGCCACCAAAGCCCGTCATCCGATGTTGTAAGTAGGTAAAGAAACTTTCCCGCCCCATCTCGCCGTTATTGATAATATCCAGGCCACTCTCGATCTGCCTGGCAATGACGGCGCGGGCTGCCTCCTCGACGGCCTGCTCCAGCACGGCCTCTTCAACCACCGTGCCGGCAAACCGGGCCGTATGGAGCGTAATTAGCGAGCGCGGCCGTGGCAGGCTGCCCGCATGGGTGGTCAAGATTCTATTTGTGCTGTGCTGCATGACTACCTCCTCTTTAATGGTGGCAGGTCCAGCGCTCGGACTGCCCACGGTAAAGCTGTTCCTAGCTGTTGCCGTTGCACCAAACGGACCCGGGGAGCATCAGGTATACCCGGTAAACCGGCGCGGGCAGCAAAAAAGCCGGAGACCCAGGCCGCTATGTCGGGCGCGTCCGGCATGATCTTTTCGGGTTCCGGGCCACCCTCGTAGGCCAGGCTTGGCAGCCAAAACCCAAGATCAAGTTTTGGATTTGACAGACAGGCAAGGTTCCAATCAACGAAGGCAGCCCGGTCTTCTGCCAGGCAGATGTTGTCGCTCCGCAAATCCCAATGCGCCAGGCTGTTGCCATCGGTTCTGCAAACTGCTTCATGATGGATAAGGGCAGGAAGCGCCACGTCGAGCCATCTTTGGCTCGCCATCCCGAGGGAAAGGAACGGCTCAGGATCGGCCGCGATGGTCTGCCAGTTTGAACCACGCGTCCCATGAACCTGGGCATAGGGTTCTAACTGCACCTTCGTGTTGTGCATGGCCTCTATCTGCGCCAAAACGAGACCAACCTGCCGTTCATTCCACGGCGGTGGCCAGTGGTGAGCCGACAAGTCCTCGATCACGAGAATAGGTTCAGAGTCGTGATCTTCCCAGGCCACCAACTTTGGCATAAATTCACCGCTGACATAGGTGTAAACGCAAATTTCGCGACGAAGGTACTCGCTCGTCAAAGGTGTTGCGCCGACTTTGACGAAGAAGCTGGCGGTCGTCGTTTTACAGAGCAATCGCATGGCCGGCGTGTATCCGCCCGCTACCCGCGTATGGGACTGGATCTTTGCGCCAATAAGCTTCTCTATCCGAAACGTTAGATCTTCGTGAAGCATATCCGGTTCTCAAATGATAAATCTGTGTTAAGATAAAAGCCACTTCAGGTTGGATTTTTCTGTATAAGAAGGGCTGATGACAAAACCGGCCGCTCCCCTAACGATTCGGCTGTTTGGCGCGCCAGAAGTTGAGGCCCGTGGCCAGCCGCTCGCCTTGAAAACCCAGAAGGCGCGGGCCTTATTGTTTTACCTGGCCGCCACCAGGCAACCACACACCCGCAGCCATCTGGCGACGTTGCTCTGGAGCGAGTCTCCTACAGACAACGCCCGGCGTTCGCTCCGTGCTACCCTTTTTCAACTCCGCCGGGCCCTGCAGGCCGCCGGCCTCAGCCAGGCTATCGCCGTCGAGGGGGATCTGTTATGCCTCCCACCGGCCAACCATGCCTGTGATGTAACTGACTTTCTTCGTTTCGTCGCCGAGGGGAGCGAACCGGCGCTGATCCAGGCCATTGCTCTCTACCGGGGACCGCTTTTAGCCGGTTTTACTCTGCCCGATACGCCTCTATTCGACGAATGGTTGCGGCTGGAGGAAGAGAAACTCATTCAGGCTTACCTCAGCCTGCTGAAGCGCCTGGCTAACCTGGCGGCTACGCGGCAGAACTGGGACCAGGCGATTGATTATCTTCAGCGCCTGGTTCAGATCGATCCTTTGGCCGAAGAAGCGCAACAGCAGTTGATCACTTTGTTCCTGAAGAGTGGCGCTATCGGCCAGGCTTTGCGGCAATATCACCACTTTGAAGGCGAGTTGCAGGAAAAGCTGGGCTTGACGCCGGCGCCCGAAACGCGAACGCTGTTTCAGGAAGGGCTTCGACTCCAACAGCCCCCGTTGCCGGCTCAAACGCCCTCCCGGCCGGGCTTGAGCCGGCATACTCAACCGGCTTTGCCCTTTGTTGGACGTGACAGGTTGCTAACCAGGCTTCTGTCAATCAGCCAGGAAATTAAAGCCGGCCACGGGGGTACGGTTCTTTTGCAAGGTGACGGAGGGATTGGCAAGACCCGCCTTTTGAACGAATTACTGGCCAGGCTGGCCAGCGAAACGCCGCCCTGGCTGGTGCTGCAAGGCGCCTGCTCTCCCTTTGACGATTTGATCTCCTACGGACCTTTCCTCGAAGCCTTTCAAGACACCCCTCTGGGCGACTTTACCGACTTGCTGTTGGCCCCTAAAACTGATGCGCCGGCCGCCCGCGACCAGTTTATCACCCGCATCCTGCAAACGCTGCGCCGGCTCAGCCAAAACGCTCCGCTGGCGCTGGCCATAGATGATCTCCAATGGGCGAACAGTTCAACGCTCAATTTGTTTGGCCTGCTGGCTACGCGACTTCATCACCTGCCGCTGCTCCTGGTCGGCACGGTGCAGCGCCCCGAAGCGATCCCGGCCTTGCAGCGGCTGGTCACTGTTGAACGGCGGCGCGGCCAGTTGCAGTTGTTGTCCCTCCCACCACTGGTGGAGGAGGAGGTCATCGAACTGCTGCGGGGCCTGGCCATCAGCCCGGCATCCATCCCTTCTCTGGCCAGGTGGTTGCAAGAGCGATCCAGCGGCAATCCTTTTGTTCTGGATGAAATGGTGGCCCAATTGCAGGCCGACGCTATCCTGACCCCGGCCGGCGATCACTGGCACCTGGACCCCGGCCGCTGGCTTCGTTGGCGAGCCGCCTACACCTTACCGGAGACAACCCATGATCTGGTGTCCTGGCGATTGAGGAATCTCACCCTGGACGCTCGCTCCATCTTAGAGGTCTTAGCCGTGGCTGGCCAGCCACTGCCCTTTGCTCTCCTGGCTGATTTTCCAGGTGTTCCGGCCGGGCAGTTGCTGACGACCATTGACGACTTGCTCAACAGGCGGCTATTGGTTGAAACTGGGGACGACATGTTTGCTTTGCCCCATTACCTGTTGCGGGAAACAATGTTACACCGGCTCAGTCACGTTCGCCGCCGCATGATGCACCGCCAACTGGCTCAGATGCTGGCCAAGTGTCCTGCTCTCGAGGCCAATTTTCCGCTTTGGGAAATCGCCCACCATGCCGTCGCCGGTGAAGATGCGGAGCTGGCCCGGCGCTATGGTCTGCAAATTCTGCCCAAACTCCCGCAAGACTACACCGGAGCCGAAACTGTAGATTTTTTGCATCACTTATTCGATCTCCTGGCCCCGTCCGCCTCGCCCGATGAAATGCTGCGGCTAACTCGGGTCATTGCTGACGTCCACCAATCCCTGGGTCATCTGCCGGAAGCGACCTACTGGCAGCAACAGTATCTGGATCTGGCACGTCAAACGGGTGACTCAGCCGCCCAGGCAACTGCCTATTTTGAAAAAGGAGAAGTAGCGCTGGTCAGCAATGATTACGTGGCAGCTACAGAGGCCGCTGAGGCCGGTCTGATGGCCTGCACCTTGCTGGCAGAGGACGATCCGGCTTTTAGCAATCTTTCCGGGCGTGGGCACCGGCTGCTGGGGCACGCCCTGGCGATGGAGGGGAGCGATCTCCAGGCGGCCGAACGCCATCTCCAGGAAGCCACTACCGCCCACCGGCTGGCCGAAAATCGGCGCGATTTATGCGCCAGCCTGTTTGAACTGGGCAACGTGGCCGCTCAACGAGGCGAACTGCTGCGGGCTCTCGAATTCTACAAAGAAGCGGCCTATGTGGCTGAGGCGGGCCAGGCTCATTACTTTCACGCGCTGGCCCGTAACAATTTTGCCTATCACACTCTCCTGCTGGGGCGGCTTCAGGCAGCCCAGCAGGCGTTAGTACACGGTCAAAGATTGGCTGAAACCTATGAATTACTCGGGGCATTATTGCATTTATCCAGCACCCAGGGTGAGATTCACCTTTATTTAGGCGAATGGGAGGCGGCCGAGGAAGCGTTCCAACGGGGTCTGGCGCTGGCCGAGGAGTTGGGCAATCCCGAACGCCAGGCCGGCTACCGGGCTGGGCTGGCCCTGGCGGCCCGTGGCCAACAGGACCTGGCCGGCGCGACAAACCTTTTACAGGAGGCGCTCCTGTTGATCAGCGGCCGCGGCTACTGGCACCTACGGACACGCCTTCTGATCTGGCTGGCTGAGACACTCCTGCTGGCCGAACGCAGCGCTGAAGCCTGGCCGCATCTCAATGCCGCTCTGGAAACAGCCCAGGCTCATGGCCGGGGACTTTTACAACTGCAGGCCGAACGCCTACGAGCGTGTCTGCAGGCCGCCGGGGGCGATTGGCTGGAAGCAGAGGCTGGCTTCGCCCAAACGATAAAGCGGGCCACTGGCTTCGACCTACCACTCGAAATTGCCCGGACCCAGGCAGCCTGGGGCCAGGCGATGCTCCGTTTTGGGCCCTCGTCTCAGCAGGGCTATGCGCTCCTGAGCCAGGCGCACCTGATTTTTGCCAACCATCAGGCCACGGCCGAATTGATGACCCTGAAATTACGGCAATAACGCTCCCAATAACGCCCCAATAACGCCGCCTCTTCTATAATCTCCTTTAACCCTAATCATTCAAAGGAAAGGAGAAAAACAATGGCCGTAAACCCAATGGATTACCGTAGTAAAGATGTTGTGTTGGATGTGGTCCGCACTGAGCGAGCCAGATTTTACGAGGTGATTGACAATCCGGCTAACTGGATGGTTGACACCCGCTGCGAAGGATGGCAGGTTCGGGACCTGGTTGGCCACATGATTGATGTGACCGAGGGCTATCTGGCTCGTTGGGACATGGCCCGCAAAGGCGAGCTGCCTCAAGGCATTGGCCTGGCGGTGATGGCCGAAGAGCTGAACAAAGGCGCCCTGGCCTTACGCAGCCTCTCCCGCGACGAGGCGATTGCCCGTCTCAAAGCGGCCTCCGCCAAGATGATGGCGACCTTTGAGGGCTTGAGTGAGGCAGAGTGGGGTGGGTTCAACGTTGCTCACATCTTCATGGGTGCTCTGCCCACGCTTTTCTTCCCTGCTTTCCAAATCATGGATTATGGCGTTCATACCTGGGACATGCACTGGGGCCTGGGCGAAAAGGAGGCCAAACTCGACGAGCGAACCGCCGGAGTTTTGCTTCCTTATATGTTCATTCTCTGGCAGTATACGGTTGACCAAGAGGCGGCCAAAGGTGTTGATCTCACCTACGGCATCAAAGTTGATGGTGAATGGGGCGGCCAGTGGAAGGTTACGGTCAAAGATGGTCAATGGAGCGTCGAACCTGCTGATGACCTGAGTAACGTGCAGGCGGTTTTTCATTATAAGCATCCCTCTGACCTGGTCCTGACCGCCTACCAACGGATCGAAGGCGGCGAGGCCAGTGGCGACCCGGAGGCTATCAGAAAGGTGCGCGGTCTATTCTTTCGCATTTAGGCGGGAATTGTCGGGCACATGCCGCATTGGGCTGTCGAATATGGAACCCTGTGGGCCGTGGAGGCAGGGGATGGCCTGCCGCCGCTTTGTCCGGCGCGCGTTCAGGTCGAGTTCCAGGAGGTAGGGATGGCTGACCTGGCTGACCTGGCTGTGGCTATGAACCTGCCTACCCCGGAACCGATCCGGCAGCGTCTGCAAAGCAACCGGCGCTGTTTCAGTCTGAGGGTCGGCGGGCAGATTGCCAGCTATGGCTGGGTGACGCACGGCGTTGAGTGTGTTGGCGAGTTAGAGCGACAATTTCATCTGCGCGACGACGAAGCCTATATCTGGGATTGCCGCACAGTGCCGGCCTGGCGTGGGCAGCGCTGTTACAGCGCGCTCTTAAGCCACATCGTTCACCAGCTTCACCAGGAGGGTGTCTCCCGCATCTGGATTGGGGCCTCCCGCCTGAACCGGCCTTCGATTCAGGGCTTTGCCAACGCCGGATTCAAACCGGTTGTTGATTGCACCTATCGCCGCTTCTATCGCCTGACGTTGCTGTGGATACACCAGGCTCTCTCGACCCAGACCCCGCTTGTCTCCGACGCCTACCGCATCCTGATCAACGAGCATGAACGGCGTTGGGGGCAATTGGCTATTGGTTACAAACGATAATCAGACCACCTACCCTCCCGGAGGTTGGCGGTTTCACCGCTTGAACCTCCGGGAGGGTGTGGCTTCAAGGAAAAACGATGCACAAGATTCAAGCACAAGGGATACACCATATCACGCTGGTTGGGGCCACCCGGCAGAGCGCGATTGACTTTTGGGAAGGCGTTCTGGGCATGCCTTTCATCTTCGAGCAGCCGAACCTGGATAACGCTGACGAGAGCCACCTTTATTTCGATCCCGGCGACGGCCGCCTGATCACCGTCTTTACCAATGAGACGCGCGAGATTGACACGACGCCTAACCCGGAAGGCATCGGTAATCTCCACCATATCGCCTTCAACGTCTCCCGCGCTACCTTTACTCAGGTAGCCAGGCGACTCGACGAGCGGGGCATCAAACACACGGACGAAATCGATCGCGGCTTTATGCACTCCATCTACTTCCGTGACCCGCTGGGACAGCGGTATGAAATGGCCTGCTACAAATTCGAGCCACCGGTTGGCGTCACTCACGCGCAGGTCCTATTTGAAGCCCATCACCTGCGGGTCGCCGAAGGCGCTTACAACATCACCGATTCTCACCTGGCGGAGGCTATCGAGCGGTTGACCAGACGGACGCAGGGCTCGCTGTCTGAAGATCGCAGCCCCAGGCACGCTTACCCGCGGCCGGTGGCCGGCCCCTGAGAAACCCTGGAGTAGCTCAATGGAATCTAATCAGAAGATAACCGGCGCCAGATTCATTGCCGAAACGCTCAAGGGTTATGGCGTGACCCACGTCTTTTACGTGGACAACATTTTGCGAAAAACGATGGTGGACCTGGAAGAGTTGGGCATCCACCGGGTCCTCACCCACTCGGAAAAAGCGGCCGCTTACATGGCCGACGGGTATGCCCGCGTTTCCCACAAGGCCGGGGTTTGTATGGCCCAGTCGGTGGGTGCAGCCAATCTCGCCTCCGGGCTGCAAGATGCCTATTTGGGACTCTCGCCAGTGATTGCCCTCACGGGAAAAAAGCCGCCTCTGTTTCAACACCGGAATGCTTACCAGGAAGTGCAGCATGGGCCGCTGTTTGCGCCGGTCACCAAATACAACGTGGACGTTGTCACGCCAGCCCAACTGCCCACTCTGTTGCGGCAGGCCTTTCGGGAAGCAACGTCAGGCGCGCCGGGGCCGGTTCACCTGGATCTGCTGGGGCACAGTGGGCGGCCGTTAGAAGCGGCCGAAGGCGCGTGGCCGGTTGTTATTGAAGAAGCGTTCACGCGCTATCCAGCCTTCCGGCCGGAGCCGGAAGATGCAGCCGTGGAACGAGCGGCCGGCGCCATTGCCGCCGCCGAACGGCCGGTGATTGTGGCCGGAGGTGGTGTGCGTCTTTCTTCGGCGGCGGCCGAGGTGGTGGCCCTGGCCGAAAAATTGTCCATTCCCGTGGCGACCTCTGTCACTGGGAAAGGCACGATCCTGGATGGCCACCCTCTGAGTGTGGGGGCGGTGGGGTCGTATTCGGCCCGCTGCGCCAACCAGGTGGTGTCGGAGGCGGACCTGGTGATCTATATTGGTAGCCGTACCGGCGACCAGGTCACTCACAACTGGACGGTTCCTGCCATAGGAACTCCGGTCGTGCAGATTGATATGGACCCGGCCGAGATCGGCCGCAGTTATCCTGGGGCAATTGGCGTGGTGGGAGATGCGAAGACAAGTGTGGCCAAACTCAACAATGCCCTCAAGGCCAAACCCGCCAACGAGGCCTGGCTGGAGCGCGTGCAGGCCTTGGTCCGCGCCTGGCATGAGGAAATTGAACCGCTGCGCCAATCGGATGCCATCCCCATCCGTCCCGAGCGGCTATGCCAGGAACTAAGCGATGCCCTGCCGGAGAACGCCGTTTTGGTTGCCGATACCGGCTATTCCTCTATCTGGACGGCGACGATGGTCTACTTAAACCACCCAGATCAGACCTACCTCAGAGCGGCCGGTTCGCTGGGCTGGGGGTTTCCGGCGGCGCTGGGCGCCAAATGTGCTGCGCCTGATCGGCCGGTAATATGCTTCACCGGCGATGGCGGGTTCTGGTACCACTTAAGCGAACTGGAAACAGCGCGCCGTCACAACATCAATACCATGACGATTATCAACAACAACGGTGGGTTTGGGCAGGGGATAAAGGACATTCACGCCGTTTATGGTGACCGGCCTGGAAATCCTGAGGAACTTTATCGCTTCGCGCCTGTCAGTTTTGCCCGGATTGCCCAGGAAATGGGGTGCTTGGGCATTCGTGTAGAACACCCAGACGAGATCAAGGGGGCAATTCGGCAGGCCTTGGCGGCCGACAGGCCCACTGTCGTCGAGGTCATCACCGGATTGCAATACCATGCGGCGGAACCCTGGGCGCCACCTGGCTAAGTCTCGCAAGGTAAATACGTCAAGGCGATACGTTTCAAACCTTCTTCACCCGGTACAACATTTCCCCCGCCTTGGGCACGAATAGGATGCCTTCGTCTTCCCGGTTTTGCCAGCCGGCCACATTAATCTCATTCGGATTCAGGTAGCCGAGGGCCAGTTGGGCGCAATCTTCCGGCGATAGTTGCGTGGCCAGCGTTACTTGGGCGCGAGGATATTCAATGCCGTCCACAAAACGGCCGCCGCCGCGCACGTGCGTACTATGCGCCAACACACCCAGCGGAATATGCTTGAATTTGTCCCATTGATTCAGAAAATAGGGCAGGACATGGTAGCCAATCTCATAGATGTACTGGCCATGGACGTGGCTCACCACGCTCAGATGCGGCGCGTAGATGATAAGTTCACCTCCTTCGGCCAGTGCTGGTTCCAGCTTGTACATCGCCTTCCCGGCCGTCCACAGCTCGTCGTACATAGGCGGCGCACAGGACAGTACACGCCGAAATGGTCGATCCACCCAGATAATATGCCGCTCCGCTGACAACTCTGCGGCCGCGTTCCAGGCCGACAAATAATCGCCAATAAACATGCCGGCCAGCCCCTGGCCCACCACGACCAGGGCGATGAGGCTGATCGGCGTCGGCACCAATTCGGCCGCGGCGTGGATCATGGCCCGCACGGCCGTATCCTTCACCCCAATCGTGCCGACTACCCCGACCAGCGCCCCCAGCCAATGCGTCGTGTTGATCATCTCCGGGCCAGAAATACCTGGAAACAGGTACTTGGCCCCACCGGAAAAGCCCGCTACCTCATGGGGAAAAGTCGGCCCCAGGATGAGGATATGGTCATAGGCCAGCGCCGCCCGGTTGATATTCACCGGTACGTCTCCCCCCAGTGAGGGATGCCAGGTCTGGCCGGCAATGGCCTGCACCTGTGCCTGCGGCAGCACGCCGATTTGGGTCAGCGTGTCCGGCCGGTCCCAGGCATGGTTGAACAGACCGACGTGCCGGTAAGTTGTTTGCCGTTCCTCGGCCGTAATGCCCACAAGCTCGTAGAGTTGCGCCTCGCTGAGAGGGGGGTGTGTGCCCAGCGCGACCATGAAATCAAGTTGCCGGACATCGCGCAGAATTTCCACCAGGTAGCGGAACAACTGCGGCAGCGGAATAGTGCGGGTCCGGTCGGGGATCAACACCAGCACCTTTTGCCGGGTGTGCCGCCCGGCCAGGCCGGCCGCCAACGTCTGCCGGATGGTGTCATCGGCCAGAAGCTGGTTGGGGGGAGCGATAGATTGGGTAATGATCATGGTTGCGAGTCCTGGAGGTGACTGGCACTTCCGGAGGCTATTTTAGGGCAGCAGTTCTCTGAAAAAGTGCCGGTCACCTGAGTGGGTTAAACGCCACTATAGGCCGCAAATCCACCATCTACCGGCACGACGATGCCGGTCACGAATTTTGCGGCGTCGCTGGCCAGCCAGACGGCCGTTCCTACCAGTTCATCCGGTTCGCCAAAACGGCCCATCGGCGTGTGGTCAATGATCTGCTGGCCGCGTGAAGAATACGTACCGTCTTCCTTCAACAAGAAGTCCCGGTTTTGCTCGCCAATGAAAAAGCCGGGGGCGATGGCGTTGACGCGCAGGCCCGGCCCGTACTTTTGGGCCAGCTCCACGGCCAGCCACCTGGTGAAATTGTCAACGGCCGCTTTGGCGTTGCCGTACCCTAACACCCGCGTTAACGGTTTTTGGGCCGTCATCGAGGAAATGTTGATAATAACCCCGCTGCGCTGTTCGGCCATTACCTGGCCAAAGAGCTGGCAGGGCAGGAGCGTACCGGTCAGGTTCAGGGCGATGACCTGTTCAAAGGCGGCCTGGGTCATGGTGAAGAAGGTCAGGTCGCCAAAAATAGTGGCCCCCGGCACATTACCCCCGGCGGCGTTGATGAGGATGTCAATGCGGCCGCACTCCCCCATCACCCTGTCTCGCGCCGCCAACAGCGATATTCTGTCCAATACGTCCGCCGGCAGGGCCAACGCCTGCCCGCCTCGGGCTTTGATCTCCCCGGCTACCTGCCCGGCCACCTCAGCCCGCCGGCCCAAAACACCGACTGTTGCGCCAGCGGCCGCTAATCCCCGGGCCATCGTCCCGCCCAGCACCCCCGTACCGCCGGTGACAATGGCCACTTTGCCTGCCAGTGAAAAAAGTTGACTGATGTTCATAGCCGGTGAGAGTTAAACGAACGGCTCCAGATGCCGGACAAAATGGGCCTCCAGGGCGGCGCGGTAATCCGCTTCGTGTTGGCTAATGAAATCGTCCAACTCAGCGCCAAATTCATCCAAGATAGAGCCGAAGGTGACGTGTAAGACCTGCCGCGCATCGAACTGGTCCAGCAACTCCGGCAGAGAGGCGTCGGCCAGAGCGCCGTTTTCCGGGACTTTGCTCAACTGGGCGTCCAGGAAGTAGGTTTTGCGATCTTTTTCAAAGCGGGCGCGGGCGAGGTCTAATATACGCCGGAAGAGGGGAGGGTTTTGGGCGGCGACGCGCACGGCTTCCAGGTAGCTTGTCCCGGCCGTTTTGACGTGAACCAGCCCCTGGGTGTGCCGGGCAATAGCGGGATAGATGCTAAATTTGTCGGACCCGGTGTGGATACTCAGTTTATAACTACCAAAATGGCGCATGATGGCTGCGTGCCGGGCCAGCTCGCTCTCAAATTCGACGAGGTCGCCGATGTAGTCCACCCCCTTCTGGAATTTGCCGACAAAACGGGGGGCGACGCTGACGACGGGGACAGCGGAGCGGTTTAGCTCGTTGGCGATGAAGAAATGTTCGTGAACGGAGGTAGGGGTATCGGTTTCGTCTACCGACATTTCCAAATCGTACGGTTTGCTGTCCATCTGGCTGGTGAGTTCGTGGGCGATGGTCATCGTGTGGGCCAGGGCCCGGCCGTATTTTGCCAGCGCCCGCCGCAAAATTGCCTCGTCGAAGGCCAGGGTCAGGCCGCCCAGTTCCAACGGCTCCCGGCAGTAACGGCGGTGCATGTCGTCATAGCTGCTTTGCAGGGTATCCCAGGGCAGTGTGGCCGTTTTCGTTCGTAGCGTCTCCGGGGAATCGGTCTGGGCGGCGTTGTCCACGTGGTCGCTGGGATCAACGGTGAAGAAGGTGTACCCGGCGGCGACAAAAGGGGCCAAGTCGGCCACTTCCTTGACGTGGTCGGCGTCGGCGCCCCAGGGCGCGCGCCAGCCTTCCTGGAAGATGCCCCAGGTGGCGTCGTCCATCACCTGCTGCGGGGTCCGGCCGGTGCGCGCGTTTTCCCGCACCGATTGTTGGGCAAAGATGGGAGCGATCTTGCCGCCGGGGTCGGCCGACCACAAAGCCAGAATGTGTCCCGGCGTGGCCGATCCCATCCGGTCGCCAAAGCCGAAGGAGGTTTTTAACTCCAGGGGAACGGGGTTGAGCCAGGGCAGGCAGGCTCGCAACGCAGCCGCATTGGGCGGTGTGAGCGGGTAGCGAGTGTGTTGAATACCGGCAACGGCCGGACCGCCAAAACCGGCCGCATCTCCGACGATACCCAATCGCCGTTCACCGTTCTCGTGCATTTTGATCAAGAAGTACGTTGTCTCGCCCTGCGTGACAACTGACTTAGGGTAAATCGTTCCTTCAGAAATGTTGATGCCAGTCATTGAATAGTCACCTGGTCTCTGTCGGAGCATGAACTAATGTGCCCCAACACGTGGGATTTGACGCCAGACCGCATCATGTTTACCCTGTTCGACCGGTTTGAGCAACAGTTGCCGTGTCACCGTCAAGCCAACGTTTGATTTATACTGGTAACGGTCGTAAAGTAACATTATCGGAGGCTGCCGCGGCCGGGGATCAGCCATCGTCAGAGGCCGGCCACAGCCAGTATAGTTGATTGGATGGTGAACGACAGTCCATTGTCCCTTCTCTTTTTAGGCCCAGTTGAAGCGCATCCTGGTGAGCCTGGTCGGCCACAGCCGGCGCTACGCCGTAAGGATTGGGCGCTTCTGGCTTATTTAGTGGCCACGAGCCAGGCCCATCATCGCGGTACACTGGCCAGCTTGTTTTGCCAGGAAGCGGCCGCTCCAACCAGGACGCTGCGGGTGTTGTTGAGCCGCATTCGCGGCCAGCTTGGAACGGAGATGATTGTCACCGAGGGGGATACCGTCCGGTTCAACCGGCCGGCGGCCCAGGTGGACTGCCTGGAATTTGTCCGGGTTTTAGAGGGCAATCTGGCCAGGCAATCTTTGGCGCAACTGGAAGCAGCCGCCAACCTCTATCGCGGCGAGTTTCTGGCGGGGATGGGCCTGCCTGATTCACCCGAGTTTGAAATATGGCTGCTAGGCCAGCGGAGCCAGATGCGCCACCTGTACGAGCGCGGTCTGGCCGAAATCGTCGCTCGCCAGATGGCCCAGGAAGCGTATGAAGCCGCTATTCAGCGGGCGCAGCAACTGCTCCAGAGCAACTCTCTACTGGAGGAGGCTCACGCCCAACTCATCTGGCTGTACGCCCAGACGGGCCGGCGCGAAGCGGCGCTAGGGCAGTTTGAGTTGTGCCGGGAGCTGTTGTGGCGCGAGCTAGCCGTCGAGCCGACGCCGGAACTGAGCGCGTTGGTTGCGGCGGTACTCTCCGGCCGGCCGGCCGCTGCTTTCAAAGTGACACCGGCGACCCTAGTGGCCACAACCTTGCCCCAGGCGCCTGACTTTGTCGGCCGGGAAACGGAGCTGGGACAACTGCAAGCAGCGTGGCAGGCTGCTCTGGACGGCCGGGGTAGCGTGGTGTTGGTGGCCGCCGAAGCCGGCGGGGGTAAATCGCGCCTGGTGCAGGAGTTCGGACGACTGTTGCCGGCCGGTTCTTTCCTGGTTGGCCATTGCTATGAATCCACCACCGCCCTACCCTACCACCCCTGGACGGAAGTGCTGGAAGCGCGCCTGGGTGCTTTAGACGACGCCAGCCTGAAACGGTTGTCCCCCTTCGTTCAAGAATACCTGGCCCGCCTGGCGCCCGGCCTGGCGCAACGGCTGGGCCGCCGCCTCCCCCAGACACCCCCCACCGGCAGTGGCGAGTTGGAGCATTTGTTTGCTGCCATTAGTGAATTTCTCTTCCAGCTACCCGGCCGTAGCGAGGCAGCCTCGCCCTCGCTCATCTTTATTGACGACCTGCAATGGGCCGGCGAGATGAGTTTACGCCTCTTTCACACCGTTGCCCGCCGGGCCGGCCAGGCCAGGCTGTTGCTGGTCGGCGCCTACCGTTCCGAAGAAGCAGAAGATGCCCCAGGGCTGCCAACCCTGCTCAGCGATTTGCAACGGCTCGCCTCCCACCGTCTGGCCCTGCGCCCACTACCGCCGGCGGCCGTAAGTGCTCTGGCCGAGCAGCTCTGGCCCAAACTGCCGGAAGGGTATCGCTCCCACGTCGCCGCCATGCTGGCCCAGGCGACGGGCGGCAACCCGTTATTCGTCACCGAGGTGCTACGTGAGTTAGCCCATGCAACCCAGCTTCCGGCCGAGCTGCCCGTTCCGGCTACGATTCGCGATCTGATTCGACGCCGTTTGTCCCAGTTGCCAGAAACCAGTCGGCAGGTCATTGAGGCGATGGCCGTTCTCGATAGCCCGGCGACGCTTGATGAAGCGCAGCAGACCAGCGGCCGTAGCGACGATGAAGTAGCCCTGGCCATTGACCTGGGCCTCCGCCGTGGCTTGCTCCAGACCCAAACCGATAATCACCTGGTTCGTTACGATTTTAAGCACGACCTTATCCAGCAAGCCGTGGTCAGCCAGTTGAGTCATGTCCGCCAGAGCCTGCTGCACCGCCGGGTTGCGAATATGCTGGCGCAAATAGCCGCTCGTCTTGCGCCTCAGCAGCGCCAGGCCATAGCCGGCCGCATTACCCGCCATGCCCTGGAGGGCGAGAGCTTCCAGCTTGTCTTTCAATGGGCACCCCTGGCAGCGGCCCATGCCTCCCGGCTTTATGCCTACAGCGATGCCCTGCAGGCCTTAGAAGCAGCTTCCCAGGCCTTCGACCAGTTGCACCGTTATCCAGGCTTTGATCTGGCGGCCGGCGAACGGCGACTGATCGAGATTTTATTGAATCGGGCGGCGCTTATCCCCCACGTGGCCGGCCCACCACCTGAAGAGTTGGGCCAGCTTGTGCAACAGGCGACTGATTTGCTGGCCCGCTATCCAGATGAACGGCTGCAGGCCATGTCCTATCTGCGCCAATCAGAGTACCTGGTCGCCTCGAATGCGTACGAGCGGGCGGCGGAAGTAGCCTTAGCTGCTGCCAGACAGTACCTTGATCTGGGAGACCGGTGTGGGGCGGCCGCGGGGTTGAGCCAGGCCGGGTCGTGCAAAATCACCATTAGCCAGAATAAAACAGGACGCCGTTATTACGAGGAGGCCTTGAAACTTTACCAGGCAGAGGGCGACGTGGCCGGCGAAAGCCGGTGTCTCAGTGGTCTGGCCTGGTGCGAGTTAAACCTGGGCGAAGTCGAGTTTGCCCTGACCCATCTCACGCGGGCGTTGGAGATTTCGGAACAGCAGGCCGACCGGCTGGGGCAGGCCCGAACGAATTATACCCTGGCGGCGGCCTGGGATTTCTACTATGACGCCGAAAAGGTGCGTGATTTTGCCCAAAAATCGGCCCGGATTTACCGGGACATGGGCCATAGCCTGACGGAGCAACGGCCGTTGTTCTATCTGGGGGTAGCCCATCACATCGCCGGTGAGCTGGTCCAGGCTCAGGCTATGTACGAGCAAGTGTTTAGAGAAGCCAATGCCTACGATGACCATTGGTTGGCCGGTTGGACTGCCCAACTATTGGGTAGGCTGGCCCTGGGGCGAGGGGATATGGCCGGGGCAGCGCGGTGGCTGGGCTATGCCGCTCAAAGTCGCCAGGAAAGCGGTGAACTATCAAACATAATTAGCGACCTGGCCTGGCTGGGACGGCTGTCCCTGGCCCTGGGTCAGGTGATCGTGGCCCTGGAGCATACCGGCCGGGCGATGGCCGAACTGGAAAAAGTTCAGGGGGAAGTGTACGTCTGGGAGATGCCGGACGTGTTCATGTGCCATGCGGAAGCATTGGCCGCCAATGGCCGCCAGGCCGAAGCCCGCGTCGCCGTGCAGCGAGCCTATGATACCTTGATGGGCTTCAGCAAACAGATTCAGGACCCCCGGGTGAAGGAGCGTTTTCTGAGTTACCGGACGAACGGGCGCATTATCTCCACCTGGCAGACGGGGAAAATAGCACCCTTGTCGGTGTAGCAACAACATCCTCCCACCTACTCGGAAACCCCGCAGGTTGGGGCACGAAGCGTGCCCGGGGCACGTTCCGTGCCCTCAGAAACCTGCGGGGTTTGGCGGTCAGGCGGCCGGTTGCCGTTTCGTCGTGGAAACGTGTCTGGAAACGCGGCCGATCTATGATGGTGACGTTTCATAGCAACGAGGGAGGAAGGAGATGACCGTGGAGGAGTGTATTGAGGCCAACCGCCAGGTGGTGGAGGCCTTCGTCCGGGCGCCGGCGGCCGTGGCGCTGGTGGAGGAAGTGGTGCTGAAGGACCTGGCCCAGAACTGCACCTACCGGGGGCGGGCGGCCGTGGTCGCCCTGCTGCGGGCTTTCTTCGTCGAAGGCTTCGCCCAGGCCAGGGCCGAGGTGCAGACGATGTTGGTGGGTGAGTGCGCGGCCATGCTGGAGTTTGTTTTCCACGGCCGGCAGGATGGGCTGTTTATGGGTATTCCGGCTACCGGCCGGGAGGTAGCCATCCCGATGGTGCTGGTCTGCCGCATCGCCGCCGAAAAAATTCAGCAGGCGGCGTTGTATTACGACGCCGGTAGCTTGTTGAGACAGTTGGGTATGGCGATCTAATTGAGAAGGTATCTGCAGGTAGTGTAAACAGGAGTTAGGGCTTCACATGTAGTGAACACCCACCCCTTAATTCAAAGGTAGGAGGTAAAGGTAATGTCAACAAATGAGTTCGATTCCGCAAAAGCCGAAGCGTTCGCTGGGCAACTCCTGACGGTGCTCAATTATGGTTCCTTGTGTTTGATGACCTCTATCGGCCACCGCACCGGCCTGTTCGATGCTATGGAAGGGCTGCCCCCCTCCACCTCAATGGAGATTGCGCAAAAGGCTGAGCTGAACGAGCGGTACGTGCGCGAGTGGCTGGGGGCGATGGTCATGGCCGGGGTAGTCGAAGTTGACCCAACCAGCACCTACTACAGGTTGCCAGCAGAACACGCTGCGTTCCTGACTCGCGCCGCGGCGGCGGATAACATAGCCGTCTTTACCCAGTACATCGGCGTCTTTGGCGGTGTGGAGGATGAAATTGTCGAATGCTTCAAGAAGGGCGGCGGGGTCCCCTACGAAAAGTTTCGGCGCTTCCACACTGTAGTGGCGGAAGACAGCGGACAGGCCGTGCTGTCCTCACTCGAATCACACATCCTGCCTCTCGTGTCAGGGCTGACCGACCGGCTTACCAAAGGCATTCGCATGCTGGATGCTGGTTGTGGCAGTGGCCGCGTCCTCAATCGGCTGGCTGAGCTGTACCCGAACAGCCAGTTTGTTGGGATGGACCTCTCGCCAGAGGCAATTGGGAATGCGCGTGGCGAGGCGGCGCAAAAGGGCCTACGGAATAGTGAGTTTTTCGTTCGCGATCTGAGCGATTTCGACGAAACCGCTGAGTCGGAGGCCTTTGACTTCATCACGACGTTCGATGCTATCCACGATCAAGCCAAACCGCTCAACGTGCTGAAAGGCATTCATCGCGCACTCAGAGTTGATGGGGTGTACCTGATGCAGGACATCCGGGGATCGAGCCACGTCTACCATGACATTGGCCACCCGGTCGGCACGTTCCTGTACACGGCCTCGACCATGCACTGCATGACAGTATCGCTGGCGCAGGGAGGTGAAGGGCTGGGCACGATGTGGGGCGAGGAAAAGACGCGCGAATACCTTCAGAAAGCTGGTTTCCGCTTCATTGAAACGAATCAACTGGCTCACGACTTTTCGAATAACTGGTACGTGGTCAGGAAGTGAGCAATGACCGGGGATCAGCCTTATCCGAAACGTATCGAGTTCTCAAGAAAGAAAGTATTGGGAGGACGGCAATGAGTCTAGTTGATCCTTTCGGGATGACCGATAAGCTCGATGACACCCTGCTCCAGGTTATCATTACACGACTGGAAGCGCGCGGCCAACACCCGTTCTTTATGAAGATGCTCCAGGGGTATCTTGATGCCATGAATATTGACGGGACGAAGACGGTGCTCGACATAGGTTGCGGTACCGGCGTGGCCGCGCGAGCCGTCGCTCGCCGGCCGGGTTTTGTGGGCCAGGTCACGGGCATTGATCTCAGCCCTGCCCTGGCCGAGGCCGGGGCGCGTCTTGCCGCCAAGGAAGGCCTTGGAGACCGTATTACGTTCCGCACGGGCGATACACGCCGCCTCAACTTCGCGGACAGGACATTCGACGCTGTCGTCGCCCACACCCTGTTGAGCCACGTTGACGATCCGCTGGCGGTTGTTAAGGAAGCCGCGCGTGTGGTGAAGCCCGGCGGGGTGATCGGAATCTTCGACGGAGATTACGCGTCCCTCACCTTTGGCCATGCCGACCCTGACCAGGGCAAAGCCTATGACGAGGCGCTCATCAAGGCGGTGATCACCAGCCCGCGAGTCATGCGGCAGATGCCACGTTTACTGCACGCAGCCAGCTTGGAGTTAATTGCCTGCTTCCCCTATATCCTCGCCGAAATTGGCCAGGCTGATTTCTGGCTCTCAGGGATTGAGTCGTTCCGAAGGCTGATTCCCAAGGCCGGGGTGATGACCGACGAAGAAGCCAATACCTGGGCAGAGTCGCTGCGCCAGGATTCAGAAGAGGGGATCTTTTTCGGCGCCAGCAACTATTTCAGTTACGTCGCCAGGCGCTCTTAGCACCCTGCCAATCGTCTGACGTATGGAGCCTCAGATGCGAACAGTGAGCTGAGGATGCCCTACTTCTGGAAAAGGATTTAAGATGAACCGTCACTTTTTGAATCTTGTAAGGGTTGTGTTGTTCATCCTGGCTTTGATGGTTGTTGGCAGCGGCGACCGGCCGCTGGCCGCCCAAGCAGTCGGCGGAACGTTTGTGAACAGCGGCCAGGCGCTGGGGGGCGAGACCGGTAACGGCGTGGCGTTGGGCGACCTGGACGGCGACGGCGATACGGATGCGTTTGTGGCCAACGACTTTAGCGGTGGCGAGGCCAATCAGGTCTGGTTCAACGGGGGCGACGGCTTTTTCACCAGCGGGCCGACGCTGGGTGTGACTAACGGGAACGGCGTGGCGCTGGGCGACCTGGACGACGACGGCGACCTGGATGCGGTGACGGCCGGTCCGAATCCCAACCAGTTGGCGGCTGGCCAACGAAACGTTGGCCTGGCCGGGGGCCAGGTGCTCCAGGAAGGCGGCGGTGCCACCCGGGTGTGGCTGAACCAGGGCGGGGTGCAGGGGGGCACCGAGGGTGAGTTTGCCGCCGGCGACTCATTCGGCCTTTTTACCAGCTACGGCGTGGATATTGGCGACGTGGACAACGACAATGACCGCGACGTGATAGTGGTCGGGAATAGCAACCAGGTCTGGTTGAACAACGGCAGCGCCACGTTCGTTGCCGGTCCGGCGCTGCCTTTCCTGTTCAGCAGGTCGGTTGTTCTGGCCGACCTGGACGGCGATACCTGGCTGGATGCGGCCATCGCTGACGCCCAGTTTGGCAGCAACAACCGGGTGTATTGGAATGATGGCAACTGGATCCCGGGGCCGGGTTCGTTCACGCCCGGCGATCTATTGCCGACGACGAACCTGATGCAGGGCGTGGCCGTCGGCAACCTGGATGAGGACAACCAGCCAGACATTTTCCTGGCTGGGTCTGGGCCGGACCAGATCTATTGGAACGAAGGCGCGCGGATCTTCAGCACGGCCGGGCCGCTGGGAGTGAATGACAATAGTTGGGCCATCGCCCTGGCCGATGTGGACGGCGACGCGCTCCTGGACGCGGTTATTGGCAATATCAGCGCCGACCCCAACCGTCTGTGGCACAACGAAGGCGGCCGGGTGTTTGTGGTTACGCAGGAATTTGGCGACGAAATTGGCCAGTATTGGAGCCGGGGGCTGGGGCTGGCCGACCTGAACGGCGACAGCTCGGCCGACCTGTTTGAGGTGACGACGGCCGACGACCGCGTCTGGTTCAACCAGAGCCCACCCCCCATCGTCCCCAACGAGGAGGGCTGGCAGATCCAGACGGTGGACGAACGGGGCGATACCGGCGCCTATGCCTCCCTGGCGCTGGACGCCAGCGGCTATCCCCACATTGCCTACGTCTCCTCCAGGGCGGTTGACTATGATGCCGATCTAAAGCTTTACTTTTACGAATTCAACCTACAGTATGCCCGTTGGGACGGTGTGCGCTGGCAGCGTGAGAGGGTGGTAACTTCCCCTCAAGGCTTTGACAATATGGATGACCTTTCTCTGGCCCTGGACGGAAACGGTTACCCGCACATCGTGTACGCGCCTGGCGGCTTAACACGGCCACGGTACGCCCGCTGGGACGGCACAGCCTGGCAGGATTCAGAGATCACTGAGCTGGAGGCCGGCATCGGCCAGCAGGTCTCCCTGACGCTCGATTCCAACGGCAACCCTCACGTCACCTATGCGGAAGACGACCTGAAGTACGCCTATTGGGATGGCGCCGCCTGGCAGGTAGAGACCATTGACGACAGTGGTATCGTCTTCAGCAGCTCGATCGTTTTAGACGCCAACGATGACCCACACGTGAGCTACGCCCTCTGCCTGGCCGAGCCGTGTAGCCACGCCCACGCAAGGTATGCCCGTAAGGAGGGGGGGAGCTGGCAGAGTGAAGTGGTGGGTGGGTCCATTCCCATTTTTCTCGGTATCAGCACCTTCAGCCCGCTGGCGCTTGACGACGGGGGTAATCCCCACATTGGCTTCATAGATGAAGTTGGTTTCTCGTTGGAACTCAAGCACGCTTATTGGGATGGCAACGACTGGCAGTTCCAGACCGTGGATACCGGACCATTTGGCAGTTTCCAAAAGCTATCGCTGGACTTAGACTCGGCGGGAGCCCCCCACTTCTTCCACGTTTTTCTGGACGATGACACCGGCACGTATTTCAACTATGCCAGGTGGGGTGGAGCAAGCTGGCAGATTGAAACGCTAGACTATAGCAGTAATACCGATTGGCAAAAAGTGCCGGCCGTCTCCATAGCCCTGGACGAAGCCGACATCGTCCATGCCGGCTATAACGACCCAACGTATGGCGACCTGCATTACCTCACCTGGGCGGCCAACTGGCAGAGCCGCGCGCTTTCTGAAACGGGCCTGCTGCGGAGTCCGGCCATTGACGTCGAACAGGCTACCCCGGCGATTGGCTACTACAACCAGACCAGCGGGCAGGTGAAGCTGGCCAGTTGGGATGGAAGCTGGACGTTGGACCCGATTGATTTTATCGTTAATCCGGTCACAGACCTCTCTATGGCCGTTGGTCCTGCCTCTGAGCACATCAGCTTCTACGACGCCGACAACCAGCGGTTGATCTATGGCTACCAGGGTTTCAATGGCTGGAACCTGGAAGTGGTGGACGAGGCCGGGGACGTGGGCCGCTACAATGACCTGGTGTTGCTCGGCAACGCCGATAGCGGGCCACGGATCGCCTATTGGGACGCCACCAGCCGGCGGATCAAACTGGCCGTTCCGGCTCCGAACATCGCCATCTGGAATATCTATCCTAACCTGGCCAGCCCGCCCCTCGACGCTGGCAGCGGGCCGCTCTCGGCCGCCATACTGCCAGGGGCGGATATCGGGGTTGCCTATTACCATAACCTGGGCGGCAATCTGCGCCTGGGGGTGTGGGATTCAGAAACGGGGAGCTGGACGGACGAATTGGTGGACGGCCCGGCGGCCGACGTTGGCCGGCTCAACTCGTTGCAAACCGACGGGACGGAGGGGGCACCGGTGGTGGCTTACCTGGACGAAACGCAGCAGGCGATTAAGCTCGCTTATAAAAATGGCAATGACTGGCAGATCGGCACGGCCGTGTCGGGGCTGGGTGGCGAGGTGGTAACTGGCCTTTCCCTGGAATTGGGCCTCAACTCGCGGCAGCGTGCCCGGATTGCCTATACGACCGAGAGCGGGCTGTTGAACGTGGCCAGCCTGCGGGATGGCGTCTGGCAGATAGAGGAGATAGCTAATGGGGCCGGGTCCGCGCTGAGTGAGGTGTCCTCGGCCGTGGACAGCCGCCTGTACCTGGCCTACCTGCATGCGGCCGACGGCCTGCAGTACGCCTTCCGCACGGCTAATCTGGAGGTGGATACCTCGGTTCCAGGCGTGCCGCCACCGGCTTTCTTCTCCGACGGCTACTACAATCCCCTGGACGCCTGCCAGGCCATTCTCGATCTGATCGCCGGCGATACACGCGCCCTGGCGCAGCAACCCACCACGCCCCTGACCCATGACGAACCATTCGACGACCTGGCTATCTTTGGGGCCATGACCAGTCTATTCAATACCACCGGCGGTGGGCAGTACTACATTGACCTCTACCGTGAGCACGGCCCGGAGATGGGCCAACTCGGCCTGGAAGACCCCCAATTGCTGTGGGATGCCTATGGCACGTTGCAAAACTTCTTGCCTGGGCTGGAGGCGTTGGTCACCGGCCGGGGCGACGAGGTGGTCATCACCCAGGACATGGTGGACGACGCCCTGAACGTCTGGCAACAATTGGCCGCGGCCGGCAGCCCGGCGCTGGCCGCGACGATTAACGGGGAACTGGCAGAGTACAATAATTTGCAGGATTTTGTTGGGATGACCTTTGACGAGTGGGCGCTGGCAATGGGGGTAAACCCGCCGGGTACAAGGGCGTACCTGCCGGTGGTGGTCCGGCCGTAAAGGGTCCGGTAAAACACCTCGCCGGCTTTGGGCACGCATAGGACACCTTCGTCTTGCCCTCCGGCCGCCAGCGTTTGCCGGATGGTATCGGCGTCGAGGAGATGGTCATTGGGGGCGATTGCCTGGGCGATCATCAGAGGACGGAGATAAAAATGGCCAGGAGCAGGGACTGGCTGAAGACGGCCAACAGGGTAGACAGCAAAATAGCCGTGGACACGGCGGCGATGCCGGCCTGGTACTTTTGGGCAAAGAGATAGGCGTTGATGCCTACCGGCATCCCGGCGACCATGACGGCCACCGCGCCCCAGAGGGGGTCAATGTGGAAGACGATGAAAACCAGCAGCCAGACCAGGAACGGTTGCAAGGCCAGCTTTAAGCCGATGATCGTCCAGGCTTCGGTAAAGTGGCCGGCCACTTGGTAGGCGTTGAGCGAGGCGCCCAGGACGAACAAGGCGCAGGGCAGTGTTGCCTGGCTGAGAACAGTCAAAGTGTCGTCTACCACTTTGGGAATGGGCACGGCCAGCACATTGGCCAACAGCCCTAGCGCCAGGCTGGCGATAATGGGGTTGCGGGTGAGGTTCTTGATCGTCTGGGCGGCAAGCTGGCGGGAAGAGCGGCCGGGTCCGTTGCCGCGTTCGGCCAGGAGCGTGACCATCAAGAACAGCGTGGCGCTGTGAATGGAGACCAACATGAATAAGGGCAATAGCGCCTCGTCGCCCAGGCCGGCCGAGATAATGGGCAGCCCGACCAGGAGCATGTTCGAGTAAGAGGCACCCAGGCCAAAAACGCCCTGCTCCTGGGGTGAATGGGCAAACCACCGCCGGCTCATCCACACCCCCAGGCCGTAAACGAAGAGGGCTACGACGTAGTAGGACAATAAAAATTGCCAGTTGATCCGGGCCGGCAATTCCAGGTGGGCCAGGGAATTGAATAGTAACACGGGAATGGCAACAGTAAACACAAAACGCGAGATGCCGGCAATGTCGCCGGCGCTCAGCACCCTTTTGTAAGCGGCCGCGTAGCCGGCCAGGGCAACGGCAAAGACGGGAAAGATGACTTCAAGGACGATCATTCTCGCTTCATTTTGTCCGATAAAGTTCTCTTGTTATGGCCGGTCTCCTATTCAGGCGCGGTCAGGAGACCGGCCTGAGCAGTTAGATGGGCCTTTAGCCATTATGGCTCTAGCACGAATTGGCTAGAGAACTCAGTCATGGAGTCCGGCAAGGTCATAGGTTGCGCCGGAGGCAGCGCTGGCGCAGCGTTGCCAACCGTTGATACAAACTTGCGCAAGACGATGTTGTCTACATAGGCTCCGACGGCCCCGTTATTGTTGGAATTGCTGATAAAAGATAACGCGATCCAGACTGCCGGTTGGCCAGTCAAATTACCGAGAGTAGGAACATTGGTCAAATCAAGTGTCTGGGCAATCCAGCCACCGCTGGCTCCCGACGTACAAGTGCCGGAGAAATTGCTCCCATTAATGGAAGCTGACCGGCATAAGAAATCGTAATTTGGCTGGCTGTTTTGCCAGAGCTGAAAGGTTAGATCGGCTGCTACGGCGTCTGCCAGGTTGAAAGGGCCGTAGATCATCCGGCTTTGGGCGTTGTTTGGATAATTGCTACCGCAAGGTAGGCCGGCGCCATCGGCGCCCCCACCAACTGCCCAGCCACTGAAGGCGCCGCTGTTGGACAGGCAATCTCGTTGCCCCCAATAGTACTCACCCCCTCCTGGATAGGTGTCGAGAAGTTGCCACGGTCCAGGAAATGCTCCTTCAAATCCTTCGTTGATAATAGTCACCCAGCCACTCGGTGGGGTTGGCGTAAAGGTCGGAGTTGGAGTAGGCGGCACATCGCGGCGGATAAGAGGTAGAAAATTATCCGGTACAACGCTTGGCGTGGGCGTCTGGCTGGGCGTGGGGGTCAGGCTGGGCGTGGGCGTCGGCGTGGGTGTGCCGCCACCACCGCACGATGGGAAATTGAAGACGCCGACGCGGGTCTTCCACTGGTTGGTGGAACTGACCGGATAATACTCATTCGTGTACCAGAAGGTGCAATCGTCGGCCGGGTCAATGCCCATGGCCGCGTAGTCGCCCCAACGGTTGGAACCGGTCTGGGAGCCGGCGCCATTGATCAGGACTGCCTCGGTTTGCAGTGTCCCCGGCGGGTCGGTGGCCAGCCGGGCAGCGTAACGAATGGCCGGGTTCATGGCGCTGCTGGAGACGGTGTAGCCAACGGCGAT
>JAKEFB010000191.1 GCA_022616275.1 Chloroflexota bacterium | reverse complement strand
TCCTCGCCGGTGGCCGCCTTGACCAGCGGCGGGCCGCCCAGGAAGATCGTCCCGTTGCCCCGGACGATGACCGTCTCGTCGGCCATCGCTGGGATGTAAGCCCCCCCCGCCGTGCAGGAGCCGAGCACGGCCGCAATCTGGGTAATGCCCTTGCCCGACATGCGGGCAATGTTGTAAAAGATGCGGCCGAAATGCTCCCGGTCCGGGAAGACGTCGGCTTGCAGGTGTAAAAAAGCGCCGCCGGAGTCCACCAGGTAAATACAGGGCAGGGTGTTTTCCTCGGCAATGGTCTGGGCGCGAACGTGCTTTTTGACCGTTTCTGGGAAATAGGTGCCGCCCTTGACGGTCGGGTCGTTGGCGATGATCATGCACTCCAGCCCGGCCACCCGGCCGACGCCGGTGACAATACTGGCCCCGGGTGCTTCCCCGTCGTACATCCCCCAGGCGGCCAGCGGCGACAGCTCCAGGAACGGGCTACCGGGGTCGAGAATCGCTTCAATCCGCTCCCGGACCAGCAGCTTACCCCGTTCCCGCTGCCGCTCGACAATCCGCTCCGGCCGGTCGTGCGCTGCCTGCCGCTGGCGCTCGGCCAGCTCGTCGGCCATCGCCTTGTTGTGGGCAAAGTTATCCTTGAATTCTGCACTATTGGGGTTAATGTGGCTGATGATTTGACTCATAGCGACCTGTCTTAGTTGGCTGAGGCTTGTCTGGGCCGGATTATGCCCGATGTGGGGCGATTACTGCAAGGCAGCGGCCGTTTTGTTATACTCACTACCAAGACTTTTGTACTCTGGTTACGTCTTGGAGGTAAAAATGCCCTCACCCTTTCCCGGCATGGACCCATACCTGGAGGGCTACTTGTGGCCCGATGTGCATAACGCGCTGGCTAACAAGATCAGGCAACAGTTGGCGCCCCGGTTGCGGCCGCGCTACGTTGCCCGCCTGGAAATCTACGTCGTCGAAGATAAGAATCCCGAGGCGGAAATCGGCATTATGTACCCGGATGTCGAGATTTTGACCGCCCAGGAGCATAGTGGGCGGGAGGCGACGGCCGTTTGGACCACGCCGGCCGAAGCAGCGGAGGCGCTGACCCCACCGCCATTGACCTTGCCCATTCTAGGGCCTCTGCCGGTGCATATAACGGCCGTCGAAATTCGAGACGCCGCCCAGAATGAGCTGGTGACCTCTATTGAGATTTTGTCACCGGTCAACAAGCGGGAGCCCGGCCTGGACAACTATCGCCAGAAACGCCAGCGGCTGCGTGAGGCTGCCGTCCATCTCCTGGAGATTAACCTGCTGCGACGCGGTACCCGGCCGCTCCTGCACCCCCGCCTGCCGGAGAGCGCCTACCTGGTAATGTTGACCAGGGCCAGGGCCAACGCCGTCGAGGTCTGGCCCCTCGGGTTGCGCGACCCGCTGCCGGTCGTGCCGGTCCCTTTACGTGCGCCTGACCCCGACGTGCCCCTGGAACTCAGCCCGGCCCTGGCGGCCGTCTACGAGGAGGCCGCCTATGACCTGTCCATAGACTACCGCCAGCCGCCACCGCCCCCACCATTGACGGCCGAAGATCAACAGTGGCGGCAGGAATTATTGACCAAACAACGATAGGTGATTAATGGAGTGGCAGAAGGGAAAATTCCTCATTACCAATGACCCGCAACGCGTCAACCTGGACCTGGTCTGCGAGCTGCTGGCCCAAAGCTACTGGGCCCCGCAACGGCCGCGTGAGATTATTGCCAAAAGCATCCACAACTCGCTCTGTTTCAGCGTCTACCAGGGCGAGCGGCCGGTCGGCTTTGCCCGGGTGGTCACCGACCGGGCGACCTTCGCCTGGATTTGCGACGTGATCATCCACCCCGACTTCCGCGGTCATGGACTGGGCAAATGGCTGATGGCCTGCGTCGTCGCCCACCCCGATCTGCAGGGCACGCAGCAAATCCTGAAGACGCGGGACGCCCACAGCCTGTACGAGCGGTACGGCTTTGAGCGCCACGAATGTATGCGGCGGCGGGGCTGAATGGCGACCCACGAGAACAGCCTGACGGCCGATGACCTGGCCCGCTTTATTGCCGCGCAAGGTATCGCCGCCGAAATTATCCACCTGGAGACGGACACGCCCACCGTAGAGGCGGCCGCCGAAGCGGCCGGCGTCCAGCCTGACCAGATCGGCAAGTCCATCCTCTTCCTGGCCGACGGCGCGCCGATGCTGGTCATTGCCAACGGCCTGACCCGTGTAGACTACAAGCGCCTGGCTCACCACCTGGGCTTAAACCGCAAGCGCATCCGGCTGGCCAACGCCGAGCAGGTCCAGGCGATTACCGGCTATCCGGTAGGAACTGTACCCCCCTTTGGCCACAAACGCTCCCTGCCCACGCTTCTGGAAGCTGGCATCCTGGCCCAGGAAGAACTGTATGCCGGGGGTGGGGCCATCAACGCCCTGCTACGGATCTCCACCGCCGAGCTGCAGCGGGTGACCGGGGCCACCGTCATTTCCCTCGCCTGAATCCTTCGCTCAGGCCAGTCTCTGACCGTGCCCGCATCTACCCCCGATTGAGCTGGGGCCGGTTTCCGACCGCGCCCGCACCTACCCCCGATTGAGCTGGGGCCGGTCTCCGACCGCGCCCCTCTCTGCCCCCGTGCCCGCACGTTCCTACCTACCACATCACCCCTGTCAACGCCACATCCGTCTCCCCCGGCGGGTCTAACAACCAATATGCGGCCGACGAAAACCGCCAATGCGTTGCCTCCCTGACCAACCCCTTACGGCGTGGATTGTCATGCAAATAGTTCACCTTCGTCTGCCAGAACGATTCTGTGGCAATCGTTACCGGGTGCCGGCTCTGTTGCCAGAATTGCCTTTCCCGGTCAGTGCGTTCTGTACCTTGAAAGATTTGGTTAAAAACGGCCGGCATCCTCTGCTCACAGTAGTCGGCCAGCCGGCGACCAGTATATTTACGCATATCTGCCAGGGTGCGAGTCAGCCGTTGGGCATCAAAATCGGCATCAAAGACGATTAAGTGTAGGTGTGTGGGCATAATGACGAAGGCATTGATTCGCAATCCTTTGTTTTCGTGGCAGAAGTTCAGGCTCTCTGTAATGATCAGGCATGATTCTTCGGCGATGAGTACAGGCAGCCAGTGGACGACGGAGAAGGTCAGGTAATAGAGGGCAGCGTCACTATGAATGCGGTAAGTTTCCATTGATATCCAATAGGGGGCGCGGTTGGAGACCGGCCCCAGCGCTTGGGTGATATATGGGGGCGCGGTCGGAGACCGGCCCCAGCAATGTAATTATCATAGAGAGTCGGGTTGGAGGCCAGCCTGGAGAGGGCACGGTCAGAGACCGGCCCCAGCGTCAATGGTAGGAGGCACGGTCGGAGACCGGCTCCAGCAAGAGAGGCCCAAGCGGGTTACGCTTTCGGCAGCGTAAACCAGAACATGCTCCCCTGCCCCGGCCGGCTTTCCACACCCACCTCGCCCCCCAGGTGAGAGACGATGCGGCGGACGATGGACAGGCCCAGCCCGTGGCCGTTGGTCCGGGGTTGGCTGGTCCGGCTGAAGGGCATAAACAGGAACGATTGTTCTTCAGCGGTAAGCCCGGGCCCATTGTCTAGGACCCAGAAACGAACCTTGCCGTTGGCCAGGTCGGTAGCTCCCAACCGGATACACGGCGGCTGCCCGCCGTATTTGATGGCGTTGCTCAGGTAATTGGCCCACACTTCTTCGACCCATGGCTCCAGGCCCAGGGCCGGCGGCCAGCTCTCTGGCTCAATCACCCTGACCTGCCTGGTCTCCATCATCGGTTGCAGCCGTTGCCGGGCTTCGTGGACCACATTTTCCATGTTGACCCGTTGCAGCGGCACCTGCCCATGATGGGCGCTAGCCAGCATCAATAGTGCGTCAATGATGTGCTGCGTCTTCTGGCCGCTGGCCACCACGTTCTCGATCAGTTCCATCCGCTCTTCGTCACTCAACCGGGGGTAGTCCAGTTTCAACAGCGTGGCAAAGCCCACCAGGTTGCCAACCGGCGTCTTCAGGTCGTGGGCGACGGTGTGGGCAAAGGCATCCAGCTCCTCGTTGCGGGCCTGGAGGTCGGCCGTCCGGGCGGCGACGTGTTGCTCCAACTCGGCCGCGTGCTGCCGGGTCTGCTCCAGGGCGGCCGCCTGGTTGAGCAAGATGGCGCTCTGCTGGCAAAGGAGGGCCAGCAAAGCCAGGTCGTCTTCGGCAAAGAGGGGACTGCTGCTGGCCAGGGCAATCAGCACGCCCCAGGCCCGGTCGGGCGTGGCGATCGGGACTACCAGGAGCGTTTGCGAGCCAGTTTCAGCTACTAGCCGGGCTCCGTCTGTTCCCAGGCCGGCCGGCTTCTGGGCCAGCCATGGCCGCTGCTCCTGCCAGGCCCGGCCAATGACACCGTCCCCGGCCAGGGCCGCCGGCAGTGACGGATATTTTTCCGGGGTGTGCAGTTCCAATCGCCCGCTTTCGTTGTTCCACAAGGCTACCAGGTTGGCCTGGCTGCCCACCGAGCGCCCGGCCGCCAGGCACAACTGCTCCAGCGTCTTATCAGCCTGTTGCCCAATTTGGACGCCGGCCGATTCCTGAAGGAAAGTTTGTAACTCCGCCAATCGCCAATAGTTGGACAACCAGCGGGGCGGGGCAAAACCCAGGTAGTAGCTTAGCCCGGTCAATGTCGTTACCACCAGAGCCAAAGAGCTGAATACGGGCGCCACCACCGGAAAAACCAGCCCGGTTACGAAAATGAGGGTAGCCACAGCCAGGAGAGCAGAGCCCAGCGCTACCAGCCGGAGCCGGCGGCCGGTAACCCCGGCCGTCGTCCGGGCCTGCTGGACAAAGACCAGCGCAGCGTAGACTTCGGTGGCCACGAAGTAGGTAGTGGCGCAGAGGATGGCCCAAAGCGGCGGGGTGGAAAAGAAAACCAGGATAGTCCAGGTCAACAACATCCCGCCCAGGGCGGCCCAATACCTTTTGCCGGAAACCCGGCGAAAATGGCCCACCAGGCGCAGCAACAAGAAGGGTTGAGCGCTGAGGCTAATGGCGGCCAGCCTGAGCAGCCAGCCGGTCAAGGGAGTAAAAGGTGCCAGGGCTTGCGCCAGCGCCGCCACAGCCAGGACGCCAAACATGGCAGCAATATCCAGGCGGCTCCGGCCGCGGTGGCGCAGGAGATTGGCCAGCGTGAGACCGGACAGGAGTAAGAAGATGCCTTCAATGAGCCAGTTTGCTACGCCGTTTGCATTCATGCCTGAAACTTCGTCGGGTCTCCTGCAACACGAAGGAGATGTGGGCCTGATGGGCCGGCTGCTGGCACGTCCGATATCAGCCGGCCGGGCCACCCACCAGCCAGCGAAACGCCGACTTAGCGAAACGCTGCCCTTATAGTTTGCCAGACAAGTCGTGAAAATTAAATAGGACACTCTGCCCATTTGGCGGACTCGGGGCAGGGGGCACAAATCCAAAATCCAAAATCCAAAATCTAAAATCCAAAGTCCGCCCCCTAAGGCTTCAGGACAAGCTTGCCTGCCAGCTCTCCCTGCTCCATCCGCCGTAGAGCCGTTACTCCTCCGCTGAGGGGGTAAATGGTGTCAATAGCCGGCTTCAGCCGGCCGTCGAAAACCAGCCCCATTACCTTGTCGTAATCCTGGCGTGGCCCCATCGTGCTGCCGATAATGCTCAGGTGCTTGCCAAAGATATAGCGGTTGTCAAACTCGAATTTGGGGCCGCTGGTATTACCTACCGTCAACAACCGGCCGCCGCGCTTGAGCGAGCGGAGCGAGATCTGGTACGTCGCTGCTCCCACGTTATCCACGACGACGTCTACCCCCTGGCGGCCGGTCGCCTGAAAGACAGCCTTGCCCCAATCTTCCTGGTGGCGGTTGATGGTCACGTCGGCCCCCAGTCGGCGGGCCTGCATCAATTTCTCGTCGCTGGAACCAACCACGTAGATCATCCTGGCCCCGGCCAGCCGGGCGATTTCAATAGTGGCCGTGTTTACCCCTCCGCCGGCCCCGACGACGAGGATATCTTCACCGGCCTGGAACCGGCCCCGGCTAATGAGCGAGTGCCAGGCGGTGACATAGACCAGCGAAGCGGCCGCGGCCACCTCAAAGGGCACGTGATCGGGCAGCTTGAGCAGGTTGCGGGCCGGTACAGCCTGATATTCGGCGTAAAAGCCCGGCAAATGTTCGCCAAAGAGTGCAAATTGGTCGCACATCTGGTCCCGGCCGCTCAGGCAAAAGTCGCACCGGCCGCAGCTCCGGGTTGGGTTCACTGCCACCCGGTCCCCTACGGCAAAGTCCGTAACGTTACCGCCCACTTCGGCCACCACGCCAGCCCCGTCGCAGCCCATCACGTGGGGCAGGGCCAGGTTGAGGCCGCGCCAGCCCTCTACCACCCACAAATCAAGCCGGTTGAGCGCGGCCGCCTTGACTTCCAGCAAAACCTCGTCCGGCCCAATAGTTGGCCGGGGGACGTCGCTATACTCAACTTGATCCAGCTTTCCGTGTTGGTGAAAAACAATGGCTTTCATCTTATCCCTACCTGACCTCCCGGAGGTTAAAGCGATGGTCGCCGGGCGGCCCGGCGCAATCGCCAACCTCCGGGAGGTTTTTTTCCCAATAGTGCTTGTGCATTGTATCACAAGCGAGTAAACTATTGACTGGCAGAATTCCTTTTAACAACCTGCCAGAGGTGGCCGTCACTTCCAAAAAGTGACTCAGTCACCTTCAGTGACAGTCACCTAAGACTACGACATTATACTCCTAGTGGAAAGAAGGAGAACCTCATGCAAAACTTTGGCGCATCTGCAAGCAGTTATGGCGTTGAAAATCATGGCATTCGCAATGCCAACACCGTCTACTGGCACCTGACTACTCCAATGTTATATGAACAGGCTGTGCGCCGCCGCGAGGCGGTTATAGCCCACCTGGGACCACTGATTGTCCGGACCGGCGACCACACCGGCCGTTCGCCCAACGACAAATTTGTCGTCAAAGAGCCGACCAGCGAGAAAGACATCTGGTGGGGCAAGGTCAACCGGCCGATTGACCAGGAGAAATTCGATAACCTGCTCCGTCGGATCCAGGCCTACCTCCAAAACCGGGACCTCTTTGTCTTTGACGGCTACGCGGGCGCCGATCCCAACTACCGGATGCCCGTACGGGTGATGACCGAGTTTGCCTGGCACAACCTCTTTGCCCGCAACATGTTTCTGCGCGAGATGAACCCGGAAAAGCTCCACCGCTTCGTGCCGGAATTCACCGTCATTGACATGCCCCAGTTTCACGCCGACCCCCAGTTTGATGGGACCAACAGCCAGACCTTCATCCTGGTGGATTTCGGTAAGCGCCTGGTGCTGATTGGCGGAACGGCCTATGCCGGCGAGATCAAGAAAAGCATTTTCACCGCCATGAACTACTACCTGCCCAAACGCGGCGTAATGAGCATGCACTGCAGCGCCAATTACGGCCGGGACGCGGACGACGTGGCCCTCTTCTTTGGCCTCAGCGGCACAGGCAAGACCACCCTGAGCAATGACCCGCAGCGGACACTCATCGGCGACGACGAACACGGCTGGAGCGACGACGGTGTGTTCAACTTTGAGGGTGGCTGCTACGCCAAGGTCATTCGGCTGGACCCCAAGGGCGAACCGGAAATCTACGACACCACGCGCCGTTTTGGCACCATCCTGGAAAACGTGGCCTACGACGCCGAGATCCGCCGCATAGACCTGGACGACGATTCGCTGACTGAGAATACGCGGGCCAGTTACCCGTTGACCCACATCGGCAATGTAGACCTCAGCGGCACGGCCGGCCACCCGCGCCACATCATTTTCCTCACCGCCGACGCCTTTGGCGTCCTGCCGCCCATCAGCCGCCTGACCGGAGCCCAGGCCATGTACCACTTCCTCAGCGGTTACACCGCCAAGGTGGCCGGCACCGAGCGTGGTATTACCGAGCCGAAAGCCACCTTCAGCGTCTGTTTCGGTGCGCCTTTCATGCCGCTCCATCCCGGCGCCTACGCCAGGCTGCTGGGCGAAAAGCTGGAACGCCTCCAGGCCAGGGTCTGGCTGGTAAATACTGGCTGGACCGGCGGCCCTTACGGCGTTGGCAGCCGGATGAAGTTGAGCTACACCCGGCGTATGGTTACGGCCGCCCTGGGCGGCGAGCTGGATAACGTGGAGCTGGTCGAGGACCCGATTTTCGGTTTGCGCATCCCCGCTCACGTCGAGGATGTGCCAGACGAAGCCCTCCGGCCGCGCCAGACCTGGCAAAACCCGGAGGAGTACGACGCCCAGGCCGCCAGACTGGCTCGCATGTTTGTCGAGAATTTTGACCAATTTGCCGACGGCGTCGCCGCAGACATTCGGACGGCTGGGCCAAGGGTGTAACCGGCCGCACCTGTATTGTCTGGAGCGCGGCATCCTCAGATGCCGCCGGTCGCATCCTTGGATGCGACCTCCTTTATGCCAGAGGAGAGCACCATGAATACCCAAATGAAGCGGCATGCAACGGTTTTATTGGTGATTGCTTCTTTGTGTGCCTTGGTTTGGGCGGCGCCGCGAACCAGGGCGGCGCTGTCTACGGTCATGGTAAACGCTCCCCGTGCCGGCGGCAACTTCGGCTTTACCGGAACGACCCTTTACAACGGGACGCCTATCGGCACCGACCAGATGGCCATTTTCGATCTGGGCAGCAACACGTTGACCACCACCTTTAGCCTGTTGCCGGAGGGAGATTATCCTTACGACGCCACTATGACCCTGGACGGCGGCGAGGTCTGGGTCGTCGGTAATTCGGGCGACAGCGTCGTCGTCGTGGACACGACCGCGCTGACCATCACCGAGCGAATCACTGCTGTGGGCGACTACCCGGTTGACCTGATCTTCGGCCAGGACGGCGCCCTGGCCTACGTCAGCAGCCGCGACAGCCAGGATCTAACCGTGATTGATACCGCCAGTTACGCCATTAGTACTTCGTTTCTAATAACTTCAACGCTGACGCCATCGCCAGAACCGGGCAAAATGGCCTTCAACCCCTTCAACGGCCAGATTTACATGGTGGACTGGTACGACGATTACCTCTTCGTCGTTGATCCGGCCAGCGGGCAGGTCATTGACGAAATTGACGCTGGCACCAGCCTGTGGGATCTGGTGCTCGACCCCACCGGGACGATCATTTACGTCGCCGACCGGGGCACAGACCAGATACACCTGGTGGACGTGGCCTCGTTGACCGTCGTGGACAGCATCACCGTCGGCGACGACCCCTGGGGGGTTGACCTCACGCCCGATGGCTCGCTCCTGTTTGTCGCCAACGAGGACTCGCACAACGTTTCCGTCATTGACACGGCCGCTGGCGCCGTAACCACTACCATCCCCATCTCTGTCCCCTGGAGCGCCGACCTGCCCGACCCGCGTGACGTGGACGTTAGCAGCGATGGCCTCTACGCCTACGTTCCCTCGGGCGACGTCAACTTTGCCACCGACCACGATGCCATTCTGGTGATTGAAGTGGCCACTTTGCAGCAGGTAGACGCCATTGACATTGATCCGGCCCGCAATCCAAATGTGATCGCCGTCGCGCCGGATTGGCTGACAAGTATAGCGATAAACCTTTACTTGCCGGTCTTGTTGAAGCCGTAGTGTACGCTTACCAACAACGCGTCGCCGGAACGCTGTGGGTCGAGGCCGGCCGGGCGGCGTTGTGGCTGGAAGAGACGGCCGGCCCCGTTTACTTGCGCTTTGCCCTGCTGGCGCTGGACCTGGAACGGCAAATTGTTCCAGCCGTGGTCCTGGACGATTGGGGCAAAGAGATCAGGGGCCAAGAGATGTTTGGCTGGCTACGGGAGAACGGCCCCTACTTCCCTCGGGCCGAGGTCTTTGGCTTCGACTTACAGGGCCGGCCGCAGCAATACTTTTTGAAGGAGCTGGAACTGACCGCTCGCTATTCCTGCTACGCCGCCGCCGACCCGGCCGCTCCCCTGGCGGCCGGCGCACCCCTCGAAGCTGTGCTGCTGCCGGATGACCAGGTGACAGGAATAGCCCGCACCCGCCGGCCGGCCGGCATTACCTTACCCCTCCGCCACGCCCAACTAACCTGGTGGCAGGTCAACCCCGCCCTCAAACCCACCTTTAGCCTGGCCCTCCTGAGGAGTAATGAGGACTAAGTTTGCGAGTCTGCGAGTTTGCGAGTCACCCATCCACCCGTCACTCGCCTACTCGCCTACCCGCCTCTGCCTCTTGCCCTCTTCCATGACCTCTGTTAGAATGCTCCTGGATAGTATAGGACCGCACGTCTCTCTTGGGCAGCGTCTGGGAGAGACGTTTTTATTCTTGGGTCTCAATGCCAATGGAAAAGAAGAGAAATGCCTTTAGACACACCCGCCTGATGCGAATTGCCCTGGTAGCGGTAATTTTGCTCGTTGCCTGGCCGGCCAATAGTCAGCCCAGAGGCATTAAAACAGTAGTGGCCCAGGGAAAGAACGGCCGGGGAGACAAAACCCACGGCTACATTCTCTCCCCCATTTGGGAAGCTACCATCCAGCAGTGGGCGGTTCAAATTGACCTGGAGGCCAGGAAGAACGGCCTCGACCCCGACTTTATTGCCGCCGTCATTAACGCCGAGTCAAACGGCAACCAGTATGGCATCAGCCGGGCCGGGGCGGTGGGCCTGATGGGCGTGATGCCGGCCGGACCGGGACTGGAGTGGCGACCCTCGGCCGAGATACTGGCCGACCCGGCCATCAACCTAAGCTGGGGCGTAGCCATCCTGGCCGAGGTTGTCCAACAGTCGGGCGGGGACATTGCTGCCGCTCTGGCGGCCTATGCCGGTGGCTGGGATTATGTCAATAGCCGCGTCCCTCGCGAGTATGCCAACCGCGTCTTGGACGAATACGGTCGGGCCGTGGCTTCCCGGGCCGGCGTCTCGCCGGACATTGCCTCCCAGTGGACGGTGGCTACCGAGATTACACGCGGCCACATTCCCATGGAGCCGCTCATCTTACCCAGGGAGCCTGTTTCTGGACTGCACACTTACGGCGGGCACCTGGTCTACCACTTTGTGGACGAGAACGGGCACGCCTACTACGTCAAAGGCTACGCCGTTCCCCTGGCCTTGGTGCGGCCGGTGACCAGCGACACGGCCGCCAGTGGCGACAGTGTGGATACCCAATTGCTGGTGCGCCTGGGCCTGGCCGAGAGCAAGATGAGCAAAAGCAATCCCCGCGTCATCCTGGCCTGCCTGCCCAGCCTGGGCCGGCTGCGCGGCCGGCTCAGCACCCGCTGGTTTGCCCCCTCCTCCTGCCCCTCCTGGCACCGCTGATGAGGAAAAACCATCGCTGAGAAATCGCGAATGAACGCGAATCTGGCGAATGACGCGAATATTTTAAACGAATCATTCGTGTCATTCGTTCATTCGCGATATTCGCGATGAAAAGTTAGTCCTTCCGGTAACTGACCCAACGACGTGCTACAATTTCACTATGCCCACACCATTTATGCACTTGCATGTTGCCGAACAGATCCGGGCTCACCCGGCCCTGGCCGGGCCGGCTCGTGATCAGGTGATTGGCCACTTTCCGGCTTTTTACCTGGGTAGCGTAGCCCCGGACGTACAGACGATTTCCGGGGTTCCCCGGGAGGCGACACACTTTTACACCCTGCCGCCACAGGCGGAGGCTCAGGCCCACGAAACGATGCTGGCTCATTACCCCGAGCTGGCCGCCGTTGATCGCTTGCCGCCCGACCAGGCCGTGTTTATCGCCGCTTACAGCGCCCACCTGATGCTGGACCTGCGCTGGTATTGGGAAGTGCTGCTACCCTACTTTGCCCAGTCCCCCGGTTGGCTGGACCACCGGCAGCGCTTCCTGGCCCACAACACGCTGTTGACTTACCTGGATACGCTGGCCCTGGCCTCGCTGCCGGCAACGGCCGGGGCCACACTGGCCGCCGCCGAGCCGGATAACTGGCTGCCTTTTGCCGGCGACGCCGATTTGATTCGCTGGCAGGAGATGTTGGTGGCCCAGTTGCAGCCGGGCGCGCCCATCCACACCGTCCAGATTTACGCCGGGCGACTCTCTATGTCCCCGGACGACTTTGCCGCCCACCTGGCCGAGCCGGCCTGGATGGAAGAGCAGATCTTTGGCAAAGCCCCCCTCGACCAGGTCCAGGCCATGCTCCACTCGGCCGTAGACGAAAGCGTAGACCTCATTCACCGCTACCTAACTTCAGATGGAAGTACAACATGACTATCAAGCCCGCCCCCCCTCGCCAAGAAATACAGGTCCGTTTTATGGACGGCCGGACCTTTAACGGCCCGTCTGGTTCGACCGTCGAAGCCTTTATGCGCGCCGCCGCGCCAAAAACAAACGGCCAGATCGTCGCCGCCCTGGTGAACGGCCATTTACGGGAGTTGTCGCACCAACTGCCAGGCGACGCCACCCTGGACCCGGTCACGACGGCCGATTCCGACGGTGTGCGTATTTACCGCCGTTCGCTCAGCTTCCTGATGATTGCCGCTGCGGCCGAACTCTTCCCCGAGCACACCATCACCGTCCACCACTCCATGCCTCTTGGCGGCTACTACTGTGAACGCAGCGACGGGCGCCGCCTGACTGACGAAGAACTGGCCCAACTGCGCGACCGGATGCGGGCCCTGGTCGAGGCCGATTTGCCCATCCAACGGGTGCGGCTGCCCCTGGACGAAGCCCTGCAACTGTTCCATGAAAGCGGCGACCTGGAAAAGGCCGACCTGTTTGCCAAGCGGCGCAAAGATTACCTGACGCTTTACGAGATCAACGGCGTTCGCGATTACTTCCACGGCTTTATGGTCTCCAGCACCGGTTACCTGGACCTGTTTGATCTGCGCCATTACCACAACGGCTTTATCCTCCAGTTCCCGCGCCGCCACGAGCCGGACCGGCTGCAACCTTTTGAAGACGAGCCCCGCCTGGCCCGCGTTTTCCGCGACTATAACGACTGGCTGGACGTGGTCGGCGTGCCCAGCGTCGCTGCCCTGAACCGGGCCATTGCCGCCGGCCGTACTCAGGAAGTGATCCTGGTCGCCGAGGCGCTCCACGAGCGGCAACTGGCGGCCATTGCCGCCGACATTGCCGGCCGCCGGCCGGCGTTGAAGCTGGTCCTTATCTCCGGCCCCACCTCGGCCGGCAAGACGACCTTTAGCAAGCGGCTGGCCATCCAGTTGCTGGCCCAGGGCATCCAGCCGGTGGCTGTGGCCATGGACAACTATTTTGTCAACCGTGAAGACACGCCGGTGGACGAGAATGGGCAGTACGACTTTGAAGCCTTGGAGGCCGTAGACGTACCTCTCTTCCGCCGCGACTTGCAGGCGCTGCTGGCCGGTCAGACAATTACCCAGCCCCGCTACGACTTCCACACCGGCCAGCGGGAGACGGGCAGCGAGCTGAAAATCGGCCGCGAACACGTCGTCATCATCGAGGGCATTCACGGCCTCAATCCCCGGTCTGTGGAGGGCATTCCGGCCGAAGCCATGTACCGCATCTTCATCTCCGCCTTTACCCAGTTGAACCTGGACCGGCACAACCGGGTGCCGACCACCGACACCCGGATGCTGCGCCGCATTGTCCGCGACGCCGCCCACCGGGGCTACACCGCCGCCGCTACCATTCGCCGCTGGCCCAGCGTCCGCCGGGGCGAAAAGAACTACATCTTTCCCCACCAGAACAACGCCAACGTCTTCTTCAACTCCGCCCTGGTCTATGAACTGTCCGTCCTCAAGGCCCTGGCCCAGCCCTTGCTGCTCCAGGTCGAGCCTGGCACGCCGGAGCGGGTCGAGGCCAACCGGTTACTGGCCTTCCTGCAGTGGTTCGACCCCATCGCCGGCGACGGCGTCCCCAGCGACTCCATCCTCCGCGAATTCATCGGCGGCTCAATCCTGGAGAAGTTTGAGCCGTGGCAACGGTGAAAGGACATCTATCCCGGACCTGCAAAACCAACGGCAGACCCAAGGTGAAGGTTTCGCCCAACCTCCCGGAGGTTCTGAACCTCCGGGAGGTTGGGGAAGACTTTGAGTTGGATTGAACAAACGGCCGAAGCCGAATAAGAAGAAATGCCGGTAAACGTAAAAGAGCGAGATGTACATCCCGCTCTTTTTGTGCCAGGAGATGGGCCGCCGGTTTATCAGGCGCTCAATCCGGCCGGGCCACCATTAAACACTCCGTTGAACCGGCCGCCCTGAAAGCCGGGGCCGCCCCGCAAGCCGCGCCGGAGGCGCCACCCGCCGTGGTTCAGCAGCCGCTCGGCCTGCTCCGGCGTGATCAGGCCATCTTCTTCCGCCTGCTCCACCGCCGCCGCCCAGGCCGCCTGCATCGCTTCCCGGACCTCGGCCGGCTCGACGCCCTGCTCCTCGGCGATGTCGGCCACCGTCTTACCTTCGGCCCGGGCCGCTTCCAGCTCCTCAACGGTCAGTCCCAGCGCCTCGGCCAGCGCTGCCTGCATCGCCTCAGGGTCAATAATCTCCCGCAGCAGCCCGCCGCCGAAATGGTCTCGACGCTGCGGCCACTCCAGGCCCAACAGGCATTCAGCCTGTTCGTCGCTGATCAACCCCTCGCCGGCCGCCTCCTGGATCGCTTCAGCCCGCGCCGCTTCCATCGTCGCCTGGACCTCGGCCCGCTCAACGCCCTGCGCTTCGGCGATCTCAACCAGGCCTTGCCCCTCGGCCCGCGCCGCTTCCAGCTCCTCGACGGTCAGCCCCAGCGCGCCGGCCAGCGTCGCCTTCATGGCCTCGGGGTCTATGATTTGAGCCATCACCTCGCGGCTAACCTCGCACGGTCCATTGCCGCCAGCGCTGGCGGCCGGATCGTCGCCATCCTGAGCGGCCGGGTAGGCGAAAGCCACCGCGGCCCCCAGGGCCAGTACCACAACGACCACAACTGCGGCAATACCCAAGATTTTTCTTACGTGACGCATGTCTGTATACCTCCTCAAGAGTTATTAGATGAAAACAGGACGAGGGGACGAAGGGGTAGGGGCAAGTATGCCAGTTTGCTAATGGCAGGTAACTTGCGAACTCGCGAACTTGCAAACTCGCAGACTCGCAAATTCAGCCCTCATCACTCATTACTCATCCATCACTTTTTAGAGGATACCTGAAGGTTGTGTAGGAGAGGTTGGGAAATTGTAAAACAACTGTAAAACGAAAGCGTAGAGCGAGCCAGAGGAAAAACCACTCTAACTCTAGCTCTCGCTCTCGCTCTATACCTTGCCGGTTGTCAGGGCCACCTTCACTTCGGCAATAGCCCTGGTGACTTCAATATCGCGGGGGCAGGCGCGGGTGCAATTGAAAATCGTCCGGCAGCGCCAGACGCCGAACTGTTCGCCCATAATATTGAGCCGCTCTTCGGTGGCCTTGTCACGGCTGTCAAAGATGAAGCGGTGGGCCTGGACGATCGCTGCCGGCCCAACGTACCGGCCGTCGGCCCAGAAGCTGGGACAGGAAGTGGTGCAGGCGGCGCAGAGAATACACTTGGTCGTATCGTCAAATTTGGCCCGGTCTTCCGGCGATTGTAGCCGTTCCCGGCCGTCGGCCGGCAGCGGATCGTCGTTCACAAAGAAGGGCAACACCGAACGGTAATGGTCAAAAAACGGCTCCATGTCCACGATCAAGTCTTTCAACACCGCCAGCCCCAGCATTGGCTCAACCTGGATTTTTACCGAGTCGCTTCCGGCGGCCGCCAGGCGGCGGACTAGGGTCTTGCAGGCCAGGGCGTTGCCGCCGTTGATCCGCATCGCATCTGACCCGCAAATGCCCAGCCCGCACGAACGGCGCAATGCCAGCGTGCCGTCAATGCTCCACTTCACCCGGTGCAGCACGTCCAGCACCGAATCGCTGGGATTCACATCGTCCAGCGAATACTCCCCCCACCACGGTTTCGCATCCTTCTCCGGATTAAAACGCCGAATACGTATGTCCACATGCATGGATGTCTCCTCTTAATGGAGATTGGAGATTAGAGATTAGCAACTTGGGTTGTTCACAATCTCTAATCTCCACTCTCTAATCTCTATTAGTAAACTCGCTTCTGCGGCTCATACCGGCCCAGCACCACCGGCTTATAGTCCAGGCGATAGCCGTCGCCTTCCTTGAAACACAGCGAATGCTTCAGCCACTGCTCATCATTTCGTTCTGGGTAATCGTCGCGGGCGTGGCCACCCCGGCTCTCGGTCCGGGCCTGGGCCGCCACGGCCGTAACCTCCGCCAGTTCCAGCAGACAGCCCAACTCCCATGCTTCCAGCAGGTCGGTATTAAAGCGCTGGCCCTTATCGTCTACGCTCACATTGGCGTACTGGGCCCGCAGCTCGCGCAAAGTCTCCAAAGCCTCGTTGAGTATCTCTTCCGTGCGGAAAACACCCACGTTGGCCATCATCGTCTTTTGCATCCTATCTCGCAAGACGTAAGGCCGCGTCCCGCCGCTGTTATTGCGGATCCGTTCCAGTTCTGCCATCACCTCGCCGGCCGGGTTGTCCGGTAGGGGCAGCAACTCGGCCCCCGGGCAATAGCCGGCCATGTGGTTACCGGCCCGCCGGCCGAAAACGACCAGGTCCACCAGCGAATTCGTGCCCAGGCGGTTGGCCCCGTGAACAGAGACGCAGGCGCATTCGCCCGCGGCGTAGAGGCCCGGCAGCACCGTATTTTGCGCGTCCACCACCGCCCGGCCGTCCACGTCCGTCGGAATCCCGCCCATAGCGTAGTGCGCCGTGGGCTGGATTGGGATTGGCTCGGTAACCGGGTCAATGCCCAGGTAGGTCCGGCACTGGTCTACCGTTTCGGCCAATTTTTCTTCAATAAATTGAGCCGTAATCCGCCGGCTGTCGCCCGCCTCTTCAAAATAGCGGTTGACCGTTTCCGGCCGGACGTCGAGGTGGACGTAATTCCTACCATTGACCCCCCGCCCCGCCATAATTTCCAGATAAATGGACCGGCTGGTTACGTCGCGGCTGGCCAGGTCCTTGATCGTCGGGGCGTACCGTTCCATAAAGCGCTCCCCCTTACCGTTAATCAGGACGCCGCCTTCGCCGCGCACCCCTTCGGTGATGAGGATTCCCAGGCGAAAAATGCCGGTAGGGTGGAACTGGAAGAACTCCATGTCCTCCATGGGAATGCCCCGGCGCAGGCAAACGGCCGCGCCGTCACCGGTGAGCGAGTGGGCGTTCGAGGTCACTTCCCAGCACTTACCCCATCCGCCGGTGGCAAACATCACCGCCTTGCTATGGAAAACGTGGAATTCGCCCGTAGCCAGGCTAACGGCCACCACGCCACGGATGGTGTTGTCCACCCGGATCAGGTCCACGACGTGGTACTCGTCAAAGAAATTGACCTTATTGCGAATGCACTGCTGGTAAAGCGTTTGCAAAATCATGTGGCCGGTACGATCGGCCGCGTGGCAGGCGCGCTGCACCGGCTTTTTGGTTTCCGGGTTGGTGTGGCCGCCAAAACGGCGCTGGGCAATTTTACCTTCCGGCGTCCGGTCGAAAGGCAGGCCCATATGTTCTAGCTCGATGACCGTTTCCACGGCTTCTTTACATAAAACGTCTACTGCGTCCTGGTCGGCCAGATAATCAGACCCTTTGACGGTGTCGTAGGCGTGCCATTCCCAGCGGTCTTCCTCCACGTTGCCCAGGGCCGCGCCAATACCGCCCAGCGCCGCCCCGGTGTGCGAACGCGTCGGATAGAGCTTGGAAATGACCGCGACGTTAATTTTCCGGCTGGCATAAAGCGCAGCCATCAGGCCCGCCCCGCCCGCCCCGACAATAACGGCGTCAAAAGTGTGAGTGTGAACGTTGTTTGGCATAGTTACTCTTAGTTGGCCCTCACCATCGCCGCCTCCGGCCGGAAGCTAAAGATAGCCACGGCCGACCAGATAATAGTGATGACCACCAGGACCAGCAAGGCCCGGTTGATGGCCTTCATCGTAGACGGCTTGTGAATGTAATCCTCCAGCACCTGGCGCAGGCCGTTGAAGCCGTGGGTGATGGCAAATGCGAGCAGCAGTAGATCGTAGGCCCGCCAGCCCCAGGAACGCCAGATGTCGGCCACCACCTGAAGGGTCAGGCTGTGAACGTCACGAAAGACGTGCTGCAACAACATATGACCCACAGCCAGCAGCAGCAGGGCCACGCCCGACAGCCGCATAAACAAATAAGCGTAACGCTCAAAATTCCCCCGTGGCTTGACGTGACGAATAGTGGTCATTACTTACTCCTGGTACTGAGGACTGAGGACTGAGTAAGAGCACTCAGTCCTCAGCACTCAGTCCTCAGTACTTCTTTAAGGTAGTGGAAAACTCCAACAACTTGCTCCCTCGGCCGCCAGCTCGCTGCAATGGGCCAGAGTGCGGCTGAACATGAACAGGCCGATGGGAATATAAGTGGCCAGGAAGAGCGCCCACACGGCAATGGCCGTTGGCCTCTGGTGCTCCCACCATTCCGGCTTAAAGTCCAGCAGAGTAATGCGGATGCCGTTGTAGGCGTGGAAGAGCACGGCCGCCATCAGCAAGATCTCGCCCACGCTAAACGGGAACCACTTAAACACCTCGACAGTGTAACTGTAAGCCTCAGGCCAGAAGGTGGCGTTGGCTGTGTCCCAGACGTGAACGATGAGGAAAGACAGAACGGCCAGGCCCGAAATTCGGTGGGCGATCCAGCTCCAGTGGCCCCACATTCCTCGATAACGGACCGAGTCACGCGCGGTCCGCGTCAGCGTTGCAATCATTCTTTACCTCCAGCAGGTATTCGTGAGATGACCCACTCCTGATGACTCATTGTGCCCCGGAAACACCGCCCCAACTATAACACAAGCTCTAATTATGGGAAAACCCGCCGTCTCCAAGGGCACGCTTCGTGCCCCGGGCACGGAACGTACCCCAGGCACGGAACGTACCCCAGGCACGGAACGTGCCCCGACCTGCGGGATTTCCCCCCTTGCGTTGCCTTCTGGCCCCTGCTAAACTTTCATTAAATGATAAGACCTTTTAATCTGCGGGATTTGGCCCTTGTTCGCCGATTGAGCGAGCAGGGGATCCTACTCCATGCCGAAGCCGCGCTGACTAGTAGCCCCCATCCCTTGCGGAGCGCGTTGAAGAATATGCTCGTTGGGGGCCAGTACTGGACGTACGTCTGGAAGGACGACCACGGGGATGCGGCCGCCTTTGTCCAGTTGCGTTCTGAAGTGGGTTGCCCCAGCGCTCAAATAACCTTCCTGGCTGCTGAACAGACGGCCCTGGCCGGCGACCGGTCTGTGGACGAAGCCGTCTGGTTGCCCCTGTTGGAGCAACTGGTCGTGGAGGCCGGCCGGAAAGGCATTCATAGCCTGGTGGCCGAAGTCAGTGAGAGTGGGCCGGAGTTGCCGGTGCTGCGCCGGGCCGGTTTTGCCGTCTATACCCGGCAGGACATCTGGGTCTTTGACCAGCCGGCCGCTAAAACAGAGCCTTCTATTTTCCGGCCGCGCTATTCGGCCGACGATTGGGATATCCAGTTGTTATACGCCAACAACGTGCCTCGCCTGATTCAACTGGTCGAGCCCAACCCGCCCTTAGATTATGGCCAGAGTTGGGTCCTCCGCGAAGAGGGTGAGCTGGCCGCGCTGGTCCACATCCACCCCGGCCCGGTAGCCGGCTGGATGCGCGTCCTGATCCATCCTAACGCCGATACCCCGACCCAGAGGATTATTCAGGGCGCTCTCCAACTGGCCGAGCCTTCGCTTGAGCGACCTCTTTATTGCTGTGTGCGCCGCTACCAGAGCTGGCTGCAGCATAGTCTGGAGCAGGTTGGCTTTCGCCACTGGGGCAGCCAGGCCGTCCTGGTCAAGCATGTGGTCCAGCATGTGAGTACGTCGGTGGCCGTGTCGGCGTCCGTCTTGGAGACCCAGGCGGTGGTCGGCTCGTCACCGTTAGTCCAAGGCTTCAGTGGCCCGGCCGGCAACGGCCACCTCAAGCAAATGGCCAGGAGTCACCACGACCGGCGACTCCCGAACGAGATGAAAAAACCGACGCTAAAAGCTGAAAGCTGATAGCTACTTTATGGTGCTATACATGGAAGATCTGCAAATGCTGCTCGCCATCTTACCGGTGAGCGTCCGCGAACAAATTGAAAAAATAGGCCGGGAAGATGAATTGCTGGAAGTTGTCCTGGACCTGGGCCGCCAACCTACTGCCCGCTATGTAACTGGTGAGGTAACGCTGCGGGAATCAGAAGTGAGCCAGGCCGAAATTGATGTCGTCGTCAACGGCATTGGCGATTTTGACGAGGATAACCGCGCCGGCATTGCCCGTACCCTGCACCGTATTTCCGCCATTCGCAACCGGCGCGGCGAAGTAGTCGGCCTGACCTGCCGCGTCGGCCGGGCCGTTTATGGCACCATAGACATCATCGCCGACATCGTTGAGGAAGGCCAGAGCATCCTCCTGCTTGGCCGGCCGGGCGTGGGCAAGACGACCATGCTGCGCGAAATGGCCCGCATCCTGGCCGACAGAAAGCGGGTGATTATCGTGGATACCTCCAACGAAATCGGCGGGGATGGGGACATTCCCCACCCGGCCGTGGGCCGGGCCCGCCGGATGCAGGTGCCCAAGCCTGCCCACCAGCACGAGGTGATGATCGAAGCTGTGGAAAACCACAATCCTGAGGTCATCATCATTGACGAAATCGGCCGGGAGCGGGAAGCGGCCGCCGCCCGGACCATTAACGAGCGGGGCGTGCAATTGATTGGCACGGCCCACGGGAATACGCTGGAAAATCTGCTGCTCAACCCAACCCTCTCCGATCTGGTCGGGGGCATCGAAAGCGTCACCCTCTCTGACGAAGAGGCGCGCCGCCGGGGCACACAGAAAACGGTCCTGGAACGCCGCGCCCCGCCAACCTTTGACGTCCTCATTGAGATCCAGGACCGCCAGCGGCTGGCCGTTCATCGTGACGTGGCCGAGGCCGTAGATGCCATGTTGCGCAGCCGGCCGTTAGGTGTCGAGTTGCGCTACCGGGGCGAGGACGGCCAGATCCAGATTGAACGGGAAGAAGAGTGGAAAGTGCCTAGCCCGGCCACGGGCGGCCGGCGCGCCGGGCGGGAACAGCCAGAACCGGCCCGCTATCAGAGCGCCCGCGCCCGCAGCGACGGCAACGGCCGGGGCAGCGAACAGCGCTTTGCCCCAACACCGGAAGCGGCCCCCCGGTCGCCGTCTAAAACCGTCAATATCTTCGCCTACGGCGTGGCCCGCAACCGGCTCTACCAGGCAGCCAAGCACCTGGGTGTGGCCATTAATGTGGTAGATAACCTGGGCGAGGCTGACATCCTGGTGACCTTAAAGAATTATTACCGCCGGCAGCGCAAATTGATCATGGATGCCCAAAACCGGCGCACCCCGGTCTATGTGCTGCGGGCCAACACCGTCAGCCAGATGGAAAGCTTCCTGGCCGAAGCCCTCAACCTGGAGGTGAATAGCCCCGACCCTTTTGAGGAAGCTATAGCCGAGGCCGAGCGGGCCATCCAACTGGTTCAGGCCGGTGAACCCAGCGTAGACCTGCAGCCTGTGGGCAGCGCCATTCGCCGTTACCAGCACCAACTGGCTCGCCAGGCCAACCTGGTCTCCCACAGCTACGGCAAGGGAGCTAATCGCCACGTCCGCATTTTTAACACGCCACGCAACTGACACCAACCTCCCGGAGGTTGCCAACCTCCGGGAGGTTCTGCCCAATTATGTTCATTACCTTTGAAGGCCCGGATGGAAGCGGGAAATCTACCCAGATTACCCTGTTGTCGTTTTACTTGCGGCAGAAGGGCTATAAAGTGCTGACCACCCGCGAGCCAGGCGGCACGCACATTGGCGACCAGGTCCGGGAGTGCTTGCACGCCGTAGACAATAAAGGTATGGCTGCCGTGGCCGAGGTATTGCTCTACTCCGCCTCCCGGGCCCAACTGGTCCATGAGATCATCCGGCCGGCCATCTCCGCCGGGCACATTGTCCTCAGCGACCGCTACGCCGACAGCACCCTGGCTTACCAGGGCTACGGCCGGGGCCTGGACCTGGGCGACCTGGACCGGATTACCCGCTTTGCCACCGGTGGTTTGAAGCCCGACCTGACCATTTTACTCGACCTGGACGTGCAGTATGGCCTCAGCCGCCGGGCGGCCGGTGGCCTGGAGATGAACCGGATGGACCTGCAAACCCTCGACTTTTACCGGCGGGTGCGCGAAGGCTACCGGGAACTGGCCCGCGCTGAACCAAAGCGCTGGGTGGTCGTTGACGCCGAACGGCCGGTAGACGCCGTCCAGGCCGATGTGCGCCGGGCCATAGAAGAGCGCCTGGTAGACAGGTGACTGTCACTTCCAAAAAGTAACCGGCTTTGCCTTGCAAAGCTCAGTCACTTTCAGTGACAGTCACCTGTTTAGAAGTCGTCGTTGAAAGACTCTCCCCCTTGGGCCAGTTCGGGCATAGATTCTTCAATAGATTCAGGCGATTCGCCCGTCTCCAGGCGGTCTACCACCTCATTAAACTCTTCCCCCAGGTCTTCGCCCATTTCCCGGCTCATTTTACGCATAAAACGTCCCAGGCTGCGGGGGTCTTCCTCGTCCAGCCCCGACAGCAGGCTGTCGTCGGCCATTGCGTCCAGGCGGGTCTCCTCCGACTTGGCCAGGGCAACCCGGCTGATCAGCCGTTTCAGATCTTGGCTGCCGCAATGAGCGCACGTTGGCTCGGCCGTGTCGTACTCTTTGTAAGTAAAGAATAGCCGCACTTTCCGGCGGCAGTTCTGGCAACGGTAATCGTAGTAAGGCATAATTAAACATTATACTTTTGCTAGAAACGAACGCAACCATTTTAACCATGTCAGATCCTTATCAGAGACCCCAATACCCCCTGTTGATTGTTATCTCCGGCCCCTCCGGCGTCGGTAAAGACACCATTGCCCGGCTGCTCATGGAAAACGAAAACTTTTACTTTGTCGTCACCGCCACCACCCGGCCGCCCCGGCCGGGCGAGGTCCACGGCCGCGACTACTTCTTCCTCAGCCACGACGATTTTGCCCAGATGATTGAGGACGGCGAGCTGCTGGAATACGCCGTGGTCTACAACGACTTCAAAGGCGTGCCTAAACAACAAATCCGCGACGCCCTGGCCAGCGGCAAGGACGTCATTATGCGCGTAGACGTCCAGGGGGCAGCCACCATTCGCAAGCTCATCCCCAACGCCGTCTGCATTTTCCTGACCGCCGGTTCCGAAGAAGGCATGATCAAGCGGCTGCGGGAGCGCAAGTCCGAGTCACCCGAAGGGCTCAAGCTGCGCATCGCCACCGCCCGCCAGGAAATGAAGCGCGCCCAGGAGTTCGACTACTGGGTCGTCAACGCCGACGCCGCCCAGGATGACGCCGTCCGCCAAATCCTCTGCATCGTCGAGGCCGAACACCACCGGGTAGACCAAAAGCCGATCATTTTGTAGAAGGTAGCGTTCGCCGCTGACCTGGGGCTGGCGCTATTCGTAGTCGGCGTGCCCTTGTATTTAGGAATGAATGCCAGAGTCGTCGTTGATAAGAGAACTGGCGAGGTGAAGAGAGCGAATTACCTACCACGTTGAGGTAAGAAGTCTATGACGGCCTTCTACTCTAAACTTTGCGGCAGGAATCGGTGTATAACGAGTCTGTCGAATAATAGTTAGCTGCCACTCAGGAGTATCATGCGTAGCGAACAAGAAATGCTTGAACTCATCATAGATACCGCTAAGTGTGATGAGCGAATACGGGCTGTGATCATGAACGGTTCACGTGCAAATCCCAATGCTCCGCGGGATATATTCCAGGATTTTGACATTGTTTACCTTGTCACCGATGTCGTTCCCTTCAAGAATAACGACGAGTGGATAAAACGCTTTGGCGAGATCATGATCATGCAAATGCCTGAGGCTATGCAAGATCCACCTCCAAGCCATGATGGCAGTTATGTATATCTCATGCAGTTCACCGATGGCAACCGGATAGACTTAACGATTTACCCCCTTGCAAAACTCAATGAACTTGGTAGAGATAGTCTGAGCCGGTTACTCCTGGATAAAGATGGGATTATGGAACCGTTTGCCCCTGCGAGCGAAAGCGACTATCTTCCGAAACCACCAACCGCCAAACTGTTCTCTGATTGCTGCAACGAATTTTGGTGGGTTTGTACCTACGTTGCCAAGGGACTGTGGAGAGAAGAAATAATCTATGCCAAATACATGCTTGACCAGGTAGTACGGGAGCAACTCATAAAAATGCTAACATGGCATATTGGCCTAAAGACCCAATTTTCACAAAACCCCGGCAAACTGGGTAAATACTTTCGACGACACCTTGAGCCAGAGTTGTGGAATTTGCTTCAGGAAACCTACGCTGATGCCAGCTACGAGAATACTTGGGAAGCATTATTCACGATGTGCAATCTTTTCAGGCAGGTAGCCCTTCCTATTGCGGAGCATTTTGGCTTCGATTATCCCCACGGTGATGACCAGAGAGTCAGTGCTCACCTGGAACATGTGAGATTCCTACCCAAGAATGCGAAGGAGATATATTGACTAGCCGCTTTAGGTGATAGCATCCTCCTGAAGCGGTTTGCCGCCCTGATGGGATGGTCCCAACTGGAGGGCAATGCCGTGCATTGTCGTTCAATGAAGACTAAGAGCGCACCATGAGGCCGGCGCACCTAATCAGATGCTCGTTGTCACGTTACGCAAATCATAGAACGATTTAAACTCACGAAGGGGCTAAAATGACTGGGAATTCTTCACAGGATGCTTGGTACATTGCGCTAAGTATAATCTTTATGGTAGCAGGTCTCCTGTTCAGCGTATTCGGAGTGGTAGTGATCCTAATCTGGAAGGGGAGGATTGCGGACTTGGGCGCTAAAAAGATGGTTATTATTGGTAGTATTTTGTTTACGGTGATGTATGTGTCAGTGGGAGGTGCGGTCTACATGGTTTTTACGGGTGCTCCGAGCCCTCTGGGGGCGCTCCCTGTATTGCTCCTAATAGGTCTTATACTCGGTGTGCTAAGCGGCACGCACCTGTATGGAATGCACTTTCTACGCATGAACGCGTACAGTATTGCCGAGAAGTTAATTAAGCCTAAAAAGACAGATCTGAATGAATAAGTTTTACCGTGTCACAACCTGCCCACCTACACCCCCACACTCCCCATTCGCGCCATTCGCCCATTCGCGCCATTCGCGTTCCTAAAACCCCCAACCAACCAATAGCCACACTTTCCTTTTGTCAACCGGCCGGTATCTGTGTTAAGATGCTATCGTCCATAGGGCTACGGCCCGCCACGAATGAATAAAAAGCTTATAGCTTATAGCTGACAGCTATTTACTGAGCAATCAGCAACACGTGAGCGGTTTTCTCTACCTGGCAGACATCTTCCTTCAATCCGGCCCCGGCTGGCGGCTCGACTTCCTGTCCCTGCTGATCGGCATGATCCTGGGCGGGCTGCTGGCCACGGCCGCCATCCGCCTGGGCCCCACCGTCATGGCCATACGAGACCGGGCGCTCGGCCGCGTCCAGGCCGGCGTCGCCTGGCTGCGCTCCAGCGTCGAAGTCCGCTACAACGACGAGATGGCCGCCTACCTCCGCCAGTACCACCTCGGCGGCGACCAGGCCCCTCTCGACCAGGTCTTCGTCGAGCCCCGCCTCTTAGCCCCCCTGACCGAGGTGGACCCGGAACTCCCCTTCGACTTTGGGCCGGTCATGCTCCACACCCTCTGGCCGGAGCTGGCCGCCGGCGTGGCCACCCCGCCCGTGCCGGCCATCACCATCCGCCAGTTGTTGCTCCGCGGCCGGCGCGTCATCCTCTCCGCCGAGCCGGGGGCCGGCAAGACCACCCTCCTCGCCTACTGCGCCCATGCCTGCGCCACCGCCAGCGACATGGGGCCATACACCTTCCTCATACCCATGCTGCCGGCCTTTGTCCACCTGGGCGAACTCGGCCTGGACGCGCCCGAAGTCGAAGTCGAGGCCGAGTCCATTGCCCCCATCTCCCGCGCCCTCCAGGCCCGCACCGATCCTCTTACCAGCCGGGGAATTGACGACTTGCTGCGGCGCAAAGCGGCCGCCGGCCAGGTGCTGCTGCTGCTGGACGGCTGGGACGAGCTGCCGGCCGGCCGGCGGCTGGCAGCGGTGGACTGGCTGCGCCACCTCTTGATTGCCTACCCGGACATCCAGGTCGTCATGGCTGCCCCCTTGCGCGGCTATGGCCCCTTGTTGGAACTCGACTTCGTCCTCAGCGGCCTGCTGCCCTGGCGCGTCGGCCAGGTAGAGAGCCTGACCCGGGCCTGGACCGAGGCCGCTGGCGTGGTCCGGCGCATCCCCATTCAGACCTTCTGGCGGCCGGGCCAGTCATTACTGGAGACGACCCTGCGCCTGCGCCTGGTCTTAAATAGCCAGGACAACGTCGCCACGCCGGCCCGCTGGGTAGACCTCCTCGAGGTGGCTCTGCGCGGCCTGCTCCCGGCTATTACTGGCGAGGCCGTCCCGCCCTGGCTGGCTCCCGCCTCCAGGGAACTCTGGCAACAGGTCGCTTACCGTCTTCTGGCCGATGGACGCCCTTGCCTGCCTCAAGAGCAGGTCATGGCCATCATAGATACCATCCTGGCCGATTACGACGTGCAAGAGGAGCGGCAGGCTCCCCAGCGGCTTTACAACACCCTGCTGAGCAACGGCCTGTCTATTTTCTGGCCCAACCAGGGCCTGGCTTTCCTCAGCCCCGTCTGGCGCGATTTCCTGGCTGCGGCCCACATTGCCCAATCACAATTGCTGCAAGAGCTGGCCGACCACGTCAATGACCCCCATTGGGCCGGCGTTTTGCGCTTCTACGCCGGCCGGACCGGCGGAGACGAGATTGCCCCGCTGGTGCTGGACGGCCGGCGGGCTGACCCCCTCAGCGACGGTCTCTTCCAGGTCGCTGCCTGGCTGTCGGAAACCGCGCCTGCCAGCAAGGGCGAGTGGCGGCGTCAGTCGCTCATCCGCCTGGGCCAGATGATCGTCAAGGCTAACCTGCCGGCGACGCTGCGCCAGCGGGCGGCCGTCGCCCTGGCCCGCACTGGCGAGGGCGGCGTGCTGGTTTTCCTCCGCCAACTGCTGCAGCAGCGCGACCCGGTCATGCGTCAGGTCGCCCTGGCGGCCATTGCCCGCCTGGGGGCAGAAATTACCATGGAAGCGGTGGACAAAATGACCGCCGACCAGGACGCCCGCGTCCGGGCCGCCGCCATCCACGCCCTGGCCTGGGTCCACGACCCGGCCACCGAAAAGCCGTTGCTGACGGCCCTGGTGGACGAAGACGAGCCCACCAGCCGGGCCGCGGCCGAAGGGCTGGCCCTTAACAACAACCACGAAGCCAACGAAGTCTTGCGCGAGGCCATTGCCGAAGACGCCCTGCACGTCCGCCGGGCGGCCGTTCTCGGCCTGTCTCTGCTCGACCAGTTCTGGTCCGTGGATCTGTTAGACCGGGCCGAGCGGGAAGACGACGAGTGGGTGGTCAAATCGGCCGCCACCTCAGCCCTGGAAACTATTGTCGAACGCAATCGGCCCGGGCGCTGGCGGATCTTGCTGCCCGGCGACCACCCCTGGCTGATCAGTTGGGCCGCTGCCCAGGCGCGGGCCGTGCCCGGTGGCGCCGCGGCCATGCCCGTGCTGTTGGAAGCCCTGGCCCAGGCCGAACAGACGGCCATCCGCACCGCCGCCGTCGTCAGCCTGGGGCAAATGGCGGCCAAAGAGGCTATCCCGGCCTTGCAGGCGGCCCTGCGCGACGAGCAGGCCCAGGTGCGCGAGGCCGCTTTTATCTCCCTCTGCCAGATCGGCCGGGCCTGGGACATCCCCATCTTCGGCCCGCCGCCCAGCGCCAGCCAGCCGCCGCGCCCGGAAGCTGCCCCCCAGCCGGAAGCCGCCTGACCAGGCCATGAAGCCGCTCGTTGGTACGGAGTTAAAGCGGTTTCTTCGCGATTACCGGCGGCAGCACCGGCCGGACTACGACCTGGTGGTCCTGCTGCAAAGCGTCGAATACCCCTACAACGTCGGCTCCATCTTCCGCCTGGCCGACGGCGCCGGCCTGACGGAGTTGGTTCTGACCGGCATTACCCCCACCCCCCCTAACCCGACGATTGAAAAGGTCGCCCGCTACAAGAGCACCAGAGTTCCCTGGCGTTACGAAAAAGACGCGGTGGCTGCCCTGGTCGGGCTGCGCGCTGCCGGCTACCACCTCGTCGCTTTGGAGCTAACCGACACGGCCGTGCCCTACCACGAGTACAACTACCCACCGAAAACCTGCCTGGTGGCCGGCCACGAAGATCACGGCGTCACCAAAGCCACCCTCGCCGCCTGCGACGCGGCCGTCTTCATCCCCATGTACGGCAAAGGCCGCTCCCTCAACGTCCACACCGCCCTCGCCGTCGTCCTGTATCACGTTCTGCATGTAGCTGTGTAGTTGTGTGGTTGTGTAGGTGTGTAAAGGTGTAGGGAGAGCGGCTCTTCCCCGCGCCCCCTTGTCTCCCCCTCTCCCCCTACCCCTGTTCCCCTGCCCCCTGCTCCCCTGCTCCTTGTCTCCCCCTCCCCTTGTCACTGGTCCAGGCTTCGCCCTGGACACGTCACCTTGTCACCCCCTCTCCCCCTTGCCCCTTGCCCCCTGATTCTGTATACTAAAGCTACCATTGTGGGGGATTACAACAAAACTCCGGGAGAGAGTGTCATGAGGCTATCTTGCCTGCAAGAAAATCTGGCTAAAGGATTGAGTATCGTCAGTCGGGCGGTGAGCACCCGCTCGACCCTACCGGTGTTAGGCAACGTATTGCTGGCCACCGACGACGGCCGGTTGAAGTTGTCGGCCACCAACCTGGAAATTGTCATTACCTGTTGGATCGGGGCCAAGGTCGAGGAAGAAGGCTCCATTACCGTGCCGGCCCGCACCTTTAACGACCTGGTCAGCACGCTGCCGCCCGAACGGATAGACTTGACGCTGGACAAGAAGACGCAGACCCTCCACCTGGTCAGCCCGCGCTCGGAAGCCAACATCAAAGGCATTGACGCTCAGGAATTCCCGCTTGTGCCCGAAGCCAGCGAGGAAAGGCAGCTACGAATTGAGACAGCCATCCTCAAGCAGATGATCAGCCAGGTCGCCTTTGCTGCCGCTACCGACGACGCCCGGCCGACCCTGACCGGCGTGCTGACCCGTTTTGAGGGCAACAAAATGACGCTGGCTGCCACCGATGGCTTCCGGCTCTCGGTGCGCTCGGCCCAGCTCCCCAACCCCGTGCCCCAGCCCTTCGAGATCATTATCCCCGCCCGGGCGCTAAACGAACTGGCCCGCATTGCCGGCGACGACACCGAGGCTGTCAACATCTCCATGCCCGAGGGGCGTAACCAGATCGTTTTTGACATGGACAACGTCGTCCTGGTCTCCCAGCTCATTGACGGCAACTTCCCCGATTTCACCCCCGTGATTCCCCGCCGCCATAGCACCCGCACCGTGCTCAGCACGGCCGAATTCGCCAAAGCCTGCAAGATGGCCGAAATCTTTGCCCGCGAGGCCAACCAGACGGCCCGGGTCAGGGTCGAGCCGGGTAACGAATTGATGCCTGGTTACGCCATCATTTCGGCCACCAGCGCCGAGACCGGCGACAACGTCGCCCAAATTGACGCCAACGTCGAGGGGGAGGAAGTGGAAATTGCCTTTAACGTCCGCTACGTCGGCCAGGTATTAAGCGTCCTGAACACGCCCCAGGTTGCTCTGGAGACGACCAAGTCCACCGAGCCGGGGGTGCTCAAGCCGGTGGGCAATGACGACTACGTCCACATCATTATGCCCATGCATTTCGGAAGATAAAGTGGCAAGTGGCAAGTGGCAATTGCCGAGTGTCAAGTGCCAAGTGTCAAGTGTCAAGTGCAGTTAACCACATGACACCTGACACGTGATACGTGACACATGCCACTATTTGAGTTCTTCCAACACTGCCTTATAAAGGCTTTCGGCGTGTAGCTCTTCCAGCGTGTGGCAGGGGGCGGCCAGTTGGTCGGCTAACAGGCGAGCCAGCCCCTGGTCAAAGGCAGCGTGTTCCATGTTAATGACCACCGAACGGATGCCGGTTTCGTGAAGAAGGCGAGCCATGCGGTGCGCCTCCTCCTGGGGGGGCAGGTCAGACATACTCACGTTGCCCGCGCCGTCTGTCAGCAGGATCATCAACGGAATCACGTCGGGGTGCAGCCCGGCTTCCTGGCGAAAAACGTTGTAGGCCAGCAACAGCCCCGCCGAAAGCGGCGTCTTGCCGCCCACGGCAATGTCGGCCAGCGCCTTGCGGGCCAGTTGCACCGAGTTGGTCGGAGCCAGCACCAGGTTGGCCTCATTCTTGTTGAAGACCACCAGGCCCACCCGGTCCCGGCGCTGGTAGGCGTCCGTCAGCAGCGACATAATCGCCCCTTTAGTAGCTTCCATCCGCTTGGCCACGGCCATGCTCCAACTGGCATCCACCACGAAGAGAATGAGGTTGGCCGACCGGCGAACGCGGACCTTCTCCCGCAGGTCACTTTTACGCAGGGCCAGCGCCATCTTAGAACGATCCCGCTGGCGCTGGTAGGGGGCGGCCGCCCGCAGCGTGGCGTCAAAAGCCAGGTCGGTTATCTTGTCTTTGCGAGGGATGCGGGCCTGAATGTAGCGGCCGCGCTTGCGCTCCGTCTTCGTGCGCGACCGGCGTCCGGCCGATTTGCGCGTCAGCCGGTCCAGTTGAGTGTCCAGCCGGCGGGCCATGAATTCCTGGCCAGACTTGATCTTCTGGCCCCCTTCCCACCAGTGGCCCGACTGGGGCGTCTGCGGCACCGATTGGGGCGCGGCCTCCGTTTGGGCTGTTTCCGTCCCTTCAGATAATTCGCTGTCTAACGTTTTTTTTTACCGGCCGGGGTGTCCGGTTCACTGCTTTCCAACTGTTCCCCCGGTTCGCCGCTGCCCCATTCGCTCTGCGCCTGTTCCAACCGCTCCTGCAGTTCATAAACGGTGAAGGAGGCATCCTGGAACGGCCGGGCCTTAATCCGGTGGGGCAGGGCCAGCTCCGCCGCCAGGACGATGTCTTCGTCGCTGATGCAATTCCGGCCGTAGAAGGCGGCGTGGGCCTGGGCGCCGCGCAAAATCACCAGGTCGGCCCGGTGGCCGTCTACTTTTAGCGAGGCCGTCAGCCCGGCAATGGCCGCCAGGTCGCGGCGAGTGTAGCAAACCTGGTTGACTCGTTCTCGCGCCCCGGCAATCTGGTCTGACAGGCGCTTTTCCTGGCTGGTCCACTGGGAGCGGAAGGCATCCGGGTCCATTTCAAAGGCAATCCGCCGCTCCATGATTTGCATCCGCTGCTCAGGGTCGAGCAGGCCGGTAATCTGGACGCAGAAGGCAAAACGGTCCAGCAGTTGCGGCCGGATGTCGCCTTCCTCCGGGTTCATCGTGCCCACCAAAATAAACTTGGCCGGGTGGCTAAAGCTGATGCCTTCCCGTTCGACCACGTTGACGCCCATGGCCGCCGAGTCCAGCAGCAAGTCCACCACGTGGTCGTCCAGCAGGTTAACCTCGTCTACGTAGAGCAGGCCCCGGTTGGCCGAGGCCAGGATGCCGGGTTCAAAGACCTTTTCTCCTCGCTGGATCGCTTTTTCAATGTCCAGTGTGCCCACCACCCGGTCTTCAGTAGCGCTCACCGGCAGGTCAATAAAAGATGTTCTCCGCATCGTCGTTTGCAGCGTACCGTCGGCATGGCGCACCCGGCAATCGTCGCACCACTCGTTGCGGCGATCCGGGTCGCAGCCAAAGCGGCAATCGGCCACGACTTCAATGTCTGGCAACAGCGCCGCCAGGGCGCGGGCGGCCGTAGACTTGGCCGTGCCCCGCTCACCACGAATCAGCACGCCGCCAATTTGCGGGCTGACCGCGTTTAAGATGAGCGCTCGTTTCATGCGCTCCTGGCCGACGATGGCCGTGAAGGGAAATACAGCTCGAGCCATTCTTTCTTTAACTCCGACGTGTTAACGTAAGGTGATTATACTGAAAGGGCAACGCGCGGCAAACGAGCAAAAACCCCCGCAGGTTTCCGGAACCAAAACCCCGTAGGTTTCCGAGGGCACGTTTCGTGCCCCGGGCACGCTTCGTGCCCCAACCTACGGGGTTTGGACCTTTACGCGCCATTTGAGAAATCCCCACCGGCGGTTTACAATGGATCGTATGGATACCTGGAAACGTTCTACCCCACTAACCGCCTTTCCAACCCATTTTTGGGCTGGCCTGCTCTTGCTGGCCATTTTCTGGCCCCTGAACTGGCTCCTCGAAGGATTGCGAACCCATCTACTCTTTTTTCCCCTCTGGCTGGGTTACATCTTAACTGTAGATGGCCTGGTCTGGCAGCGGCGCGGCACCTCGCTGCTCAGCCGCAACTGGCGGGCCTTTATCGGCCTGTTCCTGGTTTCGGCCCCTATCTGGTGGCTGTTCGAGGTCTTCAACTGGCGGACGCGAAACTGGGAATATCTCGCCCGGGAGCAATTTTCCGACCCGGTCTATTTTCTCCTCTGCTCCATTAGTTTTTCGACGGTCATCCCGGCCGTCTTTGGCACGGCCGAGCTGGTCAGCACCTTTGGCTGGCTGCAACGGCTGCCCCGGGGGCCGGTGATCAAGCCGGTCCGGCCGGTACTCATTGCCTTCTGGCTGGTAGGCATACTTATGTTAACCCTCCTATTGGTCTGGCCCCGGGCCTTTTTCCCCCTGATGTGGCTGTCCCTCTACTTCCTCATCGAGCCGCTGAACGCCTGGCTGGGCCACCGCTCGCTGGCCCAGGGGACGGCCGTGGGCGACTGGCGGCCGGTGGTGGCTCTGTGGATAGGGACACTCATCTGTGGCTTCTTCTGGGAGATGTGGAACTTCTACGCCTACCCCAAATGGATTTACCACGTCGCCCCCTTTGAGTTCCTGCACATTTTTGAGATGCCCCTCATGGGCTACGGCGGCTACCTGCCCTTTGGCCTGGAGATTTTTGCCCTTTACCACCTGATGGTTGGTTTCCTCGGCCTCAGGTTAAACGATTACGTCCAGATTGGCGGCCAGGGGAGTTTAGAGCGAGAGCTAGAGCCAGAGCGAGAGGGGAAGTTGAAGGGCCATTACTCTAACCCTGACTCAGGACTTTAACTTCAATATGGCAATCAACCGGCGGACCTTCCTGAAACTACTGGCCGGGGCTATGGCCGGCGGCGGCCTGGCGGCCGTGGGCGGCTATGGCTACGTGACAAAAATTGAGCCCGAGTGGCTGGTCGTTGAACGAGTAGAAGTGCCCCTCCAGGGGTTGGTCGAAGCGCTGGCGGGCTTCCGCATCGTCCAGTTGAGCGACTTTCACCTCTACCCCTACACCCAGCTCGACCTGATCCAGGAGGCGGTGGCCATGGCCAACGAGCTGGCCCCGGACCTGATTGTCCTGACTGGCGATTACGTCCTGGAGACAGCCGAAGCCATTTTTGAGCTGGCCCCGGCGCTGGCCGCGTTGAATGCCCGTCATGGCGTCTTTGCCGTCCTGGGCAACCACGACCATTGGACCGACGCGGCCGTCGTCCGCGCCGGTCTGGGCAGCGTGGGCTTACCTCTCCTGGACAATCGCGGTGTCACCCTCCACGTGGGCGGGAGCCAGCTTTACCTGGCCGGCGTAGACGATTGCTGGAGCGGCCAGCCTGACCTGACCGTCGCCCTGGACGGGCTGCCGGCCGGTGCGCCCACGATTCTACTGGCCCACGAGCCCGACTTCGCCGATCCCTTCTCCGAATACGGCCGGGTCAGCCTGCAGCTCTCCGGCCACAGCCACGGCGGCCAGGTCCGCCTGCCCGGCATCGGCGCGCTCGTCCTGCCGCCCCACGGCCAGAAGTACGACGTCGGCCTGAACCGCGCCGGCGACATGTGGGTCTACACCAACCGGGGCATCGGCCTCCTCAGCCCCGCCGTCCGCTTCAACTGCCCGCCGGAAATTACCGAACTAACGCTGGTGGCAGCCTAAGCCACTTGGGATAGAATATAGATTGAACCGCAAGGAGAACAACCGTGAGCGCACCAACTTTACCGGCCACTCGCCACCTGGAAACAAACACTTCTGAAGTGGAAATTACTCCCTCCGAGTCGGATCTCCCGCCCCTCAACAACGGCGACTATCTTAGCCGGTCTGAATTTGAGCGGCGCTATCAGGCTCAACCTGATATTAAAAAGGCGGAGTTAATTGAAGGAGTGGTTTATATGCCCTCGCCGGCGCGTTTTCAGCACCATGCCCAACTGCAGGGCCTTATGATTACTTGGTTAGGAACATATTGGGCGGCCACGCCAGGTACCAATCTGGGCGATAACGCCACACTAAGATTGGACCTGGACAATGAACCACAGCCGGATGGCCTGCTCTGCCTGGATGAGAAGCTGGGTGGCCGGTCGCATATTGACGAAGATGACTACCTGGCCGGAGCGCCGGAGCTAGTGGTGGAGATTGCCGCCAGTAGCGCTGCTTACGATCTACACCAGAAATTACACGTTTACCGGCGCAGCGGCATACAGGAGTACCTCGTGCTCCTGGCTTACGAACAAAAAACCAGGTGGTACGCGCTGGAAGAGGGAGAGTATCGCCTCTTGCCGGCCGGCGAGGATAGCGTCATCCGCAGCCGGGCCTTCCCCGGCTTGTGGTTTCACCCCGAACTTTTTTGGGCCGGATCACCAGCTGAACTCTTGAAAGTGCTTCAAGAAGGGCTTAACTCGGCCGAGCACGCCGAATTCGTCACTCGGCTGCAGTCAGGCTAAAAGATAACCGCAGTCGGCTTCCAAACCAATTACCCAATTACCCAGTTACTCAATTATCACTTCTTACTCTAGCCGTCCGCAAACCAGCTTCCCCTGTCCGGCCGGCGCCAGCCACAACTCGTCATTCACCCAGGCCAGCCCCAGGGCCAGAAAATCCAATTCATAGCCGGCCACTTCCCGGCCGGTATTTGGGTCGAGCTGCACCAGGGCAAAGCGGCGCTCGTCCCCGGCCCACTCAAAGCTGCCGGCCGCCGCGTCGAAGATCATCGGGGTGGGGTAAGCCAGCCAGAAAAAACCACCGTGCCAGGCCAGGCCGGCCGCCGCCACCGGGACCGGTAGCCTTCGCCGCACCCGGCCGCTCTCCCGCTCCACGGCCATCAACTCCCCCCTGTCCTGGGCCGCTACCCACAACTGCTCCCCATCCCAGGCCAGCCCGGCCAGCCGGCCACCCCCTTCTACGGCCAGCGTCCGGTCAAAGTCGTGGCTGGCCGGGTTGACGCATTGCAGCCAGGCCTCGTCCAGCCGTGCCTGCCACAGCGACCGGCCGTCCCAGGCCAGGCCGCTCAAGACGCCCGAACAGACCAGGACGTCCTGAACGGCGCCAGTGCCCGGGTCCAGCCTAAATAACCGCCCGGCCCGGTAATCGTTCAGCCACAGGCTGACGCCGTCCCAGGCCAGCCCGGCCGGGGCCGGGCCAGGTGCGTCCAGCGTGCGCAAGATTTGTAGGGGCATGATGCAGCGTACCCCTACGAAATCTTCCGGTTCACCGCCTCGGCAATCGCCTTCATTTCCACCACCAGTTGGGCGAACCGCTTTGGCTTAAGCGACTGCACCCCGTCAGACAGCGCCTCCTCCGGCCGGGGGTGGACCTCGATAATCAACCCGTCAGCCCCGGCCGCCACGCTCGCCTTCGCCGCCGCCGCCACGTACTCCCACTTCCCCGTCGCGTGGCTCGGGTCGGCAATGATCGGCAGGTGCGACAACTGCTTGATGACCGGGATGGCGTTAATGTCGAACGTGTTGCGCGTGTACTTCTCAAACGTCCGAATCCCCCGCTCGCACAGCATGATCCGGGTGTTGCCGTGGCTGAGAATGTACTCCGCGCTCATCAGCCACTCTTCCATCAGGCTGCTCATCCCCCGCTTCAGCAGGACCGGGTGCTGCGATTCGCCCACGGCGTGGAGTAAGGCGTAGTTCTGTATGTTGCGCGCCCCGATTTGCAGAATGTCGGCATATTCACAGACCAGGGGGACCATCGCCGGCTCCATGACCTCGGTGACGATCGGCAGGCCCGTCTGCTCGCGGGCTTCGGCCAGGTACTTCAGCCCTTCCTCCCCCAAACCCTGGAAGGCATAAGGCGAGGAACGCGGCTTGAAAGCGCCGCCGCGCAGAATGTGGGCCCCCGCCTCCTTGACGGCGTGGGCTGTCTCTAAAATCTGGCTGCGGCTCTCCACCGAGCATGGGCCGGCCATGAGGACAATTTCCTTATTGCCGACCATGTGGTTGCCGATGGGGAAGGTCGTGTCGTTGGGCTTGAAATCGCGGCTGGCCAGCTTGAATGGCTTGAGCACCGGCACACACCGCTCCACGCCCGGCATCCGCTCCAGTTGGTCGCGGTCCAGCGGCCGGCCGTCGCCAATCACGCCGACGATAGTCCGCTCGTCCCCTTCCGACAGGTGAACCTTATAGCCGGCGTCTTCGATCCGAGAAATGACGGCTGATATGTCTCGCATTTGGGCCTGAGCTTTCATTATGACTATCATCATCCTTGTTTCCTCATGATGGTCGAGTCACCTCGCGGCCGATCGCCGCTTCAAGTTCCTCAAAAGGGATTGGGGGCAGCGTTTGCCGGTCCGGCCGCAGGTTCTTAGCCTCGCGCAGGTAAACGTGTACGATTTCTTCCGGCCGGCGGGTGGTGTTCCAGTGGATGAGAACGCGGATACAGTAAGGCAGGCCGCCCGGCACGTCCATTTCGTGGCCGCACAATAAAGCGGCCTCATACCACCCCAATTCGCGGGCGGCCAGCGCCGGGTAAGTGGCGTTGAGGTCTTTGGTCGTGGTAAAGATGGCGCTGGCGACGTCGGCCGGATCAATGTCATTGGCCCGGATCATCAGGTACAGCAGTTCACGAGTGGCGGCCAGGATAGCCTCGGCCGTGTTTTCCGTGACTGTCGTGGCTCCCCGGATCCCCCGGCACATAAGTCGCGGCGGATCGCTGCCCGGTGGCGTCTGGCCATTTTGATGCATAACACCCTTCCTTATAACTAACTACTCAAGATACACAACAAACAAAAAAGACGCGGTTTTGAGCCGCGTCTTGCCTCTAACATCGGGTCCTCGTTCGTTCCGCTTTTACTCGGCTAAAACGAACCTCCCACGCAATCGCGGCGTTGGGGGTGCGTTAAAATAAAAGTAAAAGCCAAAACGAACCGGCCGGTTATTCATGTTGGCCGCATAATAACAGTTTGCCGTGAACCCGTCAAGGAAATTTAGCGGGGATTTGGGGATTGAGGGATTTTTATGTGGTTTATTTGGTAATTCTGATCGAAAGTAACCGGAGGCGGACCAATAGATCGCTGAGAGCGGGTTTTCCTCCTGGTTGGTCGGGCAAAGAAGTGACCCGGCCGGCCTCTTCCAGCAAGCTGCTCAGGCGTTCATACTCGCCGTGATGAAAGGAAGTGTCTACCTCGTCCAGAAGTGATTTTTCGGGGCCGGCCATTTTACGCTCGATCAGATCGGGAATGTAGGGCAGTCGGAAGCTGTCGTTTAACTCTACCAGGTTGGCCACGACCCGGCCGGTGTGCATCAGGTGAATACCGGTCAGCAGCACCCGGTAGACGTACAGGAGCGGCTTCACCCGGGGCGGCCGCTCGGCCTCGAAGAGCCGCCACTGGGAGCGGGCAAACCCCAGGTAGTGGTGGACGTGATGGCGGGTGACACAGTTCTGGGCAATGGCTTTCAACGTCTCGTGTTCTGGCGTAGTGTAGACGATCAGCGGCGAAAAGAGTTGCTCCAGCACGTAACCGTTTGTTTTGAGCAGAAGGAGAAAAAACTTCCGGGCGTCGTGAGTAACGATATCAAATTGCAACCCTTCCCGCTCGTGCGACTGCTCAATCGTTTCTTCTGGCGGATGCAGCCCAAGCACCTGTTCGGCCGGCAAAATGTGAACGCCCCGCAAATCGTAGTCCGAATCAGGCGAGGGAAAGCCATAGAGGTGTGCGCCGCTGATGGTAACAAAGAGGAGGGGGTAGGGCTGGCGCTGCACTTCAGCCCGCAGCCGGTCAAGCGCAATCATACTGCTCTACCCCTGTCCGGCCATACTGCGGCGCGCCTTGATCAAGAAGGCATTGGCCGCTTCGTAATTGGGACGCTCCGGCAGCCTGGTCTGGGCAAAGGCCTGGTCAAATTCCTGGTGCAGGTCCAGCCGCCACTCGTTGACTTTGTCCCAGGCCGTCTCGCCGCGCCGGATGGCCAACAGTTCGCCCCGGTGCTCCCCAACTTGTACGGGGACAAAACCTTCCCGCAGTACGGTAATACCAGAAAGCAAAAGGCGGATCAGGTGCATAGCGTGTTTCCAGCGGACCTGTCCCCGGTTTTTGATGTCCTGGTTGAGCTTCTTGAACTGGGACATGACGTAGCCGTTGTAAGTCTGGTAGACGAGTTGCGACAGGAATTGGGAGCGCATGGCCAGTAGCTCCTCCGCCAGTGGGGTGGCTAACTCCACCAACGGCGTATACAGGCATTCCAGGATATTCGGGTTGGCTTTCAAAGCCAGGATCAGGAACTTTTGCAATTCCCAATACGCTTCCTGCGTTTCGTGGCGCTCCAACTGTTCCGGGACGCCAAAAAGCGACCAGTGCCGTTCGGCCGGAGGTAGATAAATGCCCCGCCGGTCTACGTCAGATGCTTCACCCTCAAGCCCATAGGCCCGTGAACCGACGACACAGCGATAAATGACGTATTCGTACAGCTCTTCATTGGGTAAGGTAACATCAGCCTGTTGCCACTCTCCTTCCTGAAAATGCTTGTGAATGGCCAGGTGATGCTTTTTCAGCGACGCTTCAAAGCCATCGGGAAATCGCACCCGATAGGACTGGGTATTATCAAGCGGCGCCTTAACGACCACGGCCACAGCGCCGGCCGGATAAACTGTCCTATCGCCAGGCCCCTCAACTGGAACCAACGTAACCACCTGGGTCCCTACAGGAATGAGGAACTTGGGATGCTGCGTCAATTTATTCCTTTGGACTCTCTTGCTCCACCCATCCCAACAACTTCTTCAGCAGCGCCGGCGTCACTTCGCGGGAGCGCTCCGCCGTGCGCGGCTGGCCGGCCGAAGAGAAAAAGGCCGCAATTTCGTTAGCCTCCCCGCCCAGGGGGTCCCCCTCGACCATGACAAAGGCCACCGGCCGCGGGGCAATCCGGTGTACGTGGCGGCTCAAGAAATAAGTGTGGGCGTTGTCGTTCTGGAAAATGTGCGGTGGCGCAAAGCTTACCTGGGCCTTGCCGATGGCAATGACGCCACGTACCGCCTCGACGCCGGCCGTCCATAACAATGCCAGCCCGGCGGCTACCGGCTGGCCAATGATCACCGGCCGGTCCGGCAGTGATTGGCACAGCGCTATCAGGTCCTGCCGCAGCTCCGTCGGCGTGATCCGGCCGCCGGCGTAGCTGGCGTGCAGCAGATAGCGCAGCGGGTCAAGGCCATACACGTCGTAACCGGCCTCGGCCAGAGCCTGGCACATGGCGTCGTCCCCCCGGTTAAAGTGGCCGTAGGTGGACAGGTACAGCACCGGTGGGTGAATAGCCCCGGCCGTCCGGCTGCCCGGGTAACGATAATACTCCACAACCACGCCCGGCCGGATCGGCAGCAAAGCGGCCTGCCCCCGGCCGTCCGGTTCACCCAGGAAAGCCAGCCTGATCTTCTCCCCAAAACGCTCTTGCGCCCAGGCCCGAACCGAATTCAAATCAATGTCAAAACGCTTGTCACCCGGCGTCCCTTCACTTTCCCCCGTCGCCCGCAGGTCAAAGACCAGGTGGGCCGTCCTGCCCGGCTCACCGTAAGGTTTAGCCTCCTGGCGGGCGCAGGTCACCACACTGCTTTTCGTCAACGGGTAGCGCGGCACCCACACCTGGAGCGACTCCACCCTTTCGTCGGCCAGGCTCGGCGGCCGCACCAGCAGGCAGTCCAGGTACAGGTCGTCGTCACTCAGAACGCCGAACAACTCTTCTTCAAAGGGGAATGTGCTACTCATGCCTTTTCCTCACAAGTTACGGTTCGGGAGTCGAGGTCGGTAGTGGGTAAGCGTAATTGGGAATCAGGTCCACGACGGCCCGGTACATTTCCACAATCGTCTGGCTGCTGGTGAAATAGCCGCTCAACATTTCCTGGAGCAGCGGCGACAGCGTCAGGTCCTCATAGACGAGAGCGACCAGAGCGCCCTGGCCCTGGTCAAAGCCCCACCGGTCGGTAGTCGCTACCCGGCCGCCGAGACGGTCAACCAGGTCCTGGCCGTAAATGTCATTCAGACTGGGGCCGCCGTCCGCCAGCGGCAGGTTGCCCCAGGCCTCAATAAAACGCTGCGGCTGCCCGGCCGTTCCCAGGCGCAGCGGCGCTTTCCGCTCCGGCTCCAGGGCCAGCCACTCCAGGTAACCCTCCTCGAACCAGTAGCGAGCCAAGGCCGCCGCCTCTGCCTCGGCCACGCCGGTGATGCCCAGCAAAGTCATCTCGCCCAGGCCGGCCGTCGTCGCGAACTGGCCCATACCCTGTAGTTCGGTGATAAAGCCGCTGTTTTCGGCCAGGTAGGTCGGCGTGGCGCATTGTGGGCAGGTGGGCGGGAACTGTTCGTCCAGCCCGGCCAGCTTGGGCAGAACAGAGGGAGAAGCGATAATAATGCCCGTCCGGCCGGCCAGGTAAGCGTTCAGCGCGCTAATATCCGTCTGCACGCCGAGAGGGCTATACTGGTTAACCAGCGAAAAGTAAAAGTCCAGCGCCTCCAGGCAGGCCGGGTGCAGCAGCGTCACCTCGCCCTTGCGGTCTACCAGTTCGCAGCCGTTAGCTGCGGCAATTTGCTCAAACGCCTGCTGCGTCGTTATCAGGTCGGAATCGGTCGGGATGACCAGGCCGGAAACGACGCTGTCCGGCTCAAAGAAACGCTCGGCCGCCGCCAGCAAAGCCTCGTAACTCTCCGGCGGGGCCAGCCCTTGCTCCTCAAACCAGTCGGTCCGGTAAATAATCAGTTGCTGGTAGCCGTCGCTGGGAATGGCCGCCACCAGGCCGGCCTCTTCGTCAACGGTGACCATGGCCAGGGCGCCGGCGTCAAACGTCTCCCGGCCCAACTGCTCGACCACGGCCGTAGCCGCGCCGGGGTCCAGGATGCCGTCCTCCACCCAGCCAATACTGTATTCCACCGGGTGCAGCACCAGGTCGGGCAGGTTGTTGGAGACCGCCGCCGTCCGGATCAGCTCCGGCAACAGGGAAGGCGAGACCAGGATAACCTCGACCTGGATGCCGGTCGTCTCCTGGAAACGGCCGGCCATTTGTTCCAGCAGCGCCTCGTGGGCCGGCGACGTTTCGTTGGCCCATAGCGTGATAATCGGGCTGGGCGTGGCTTCCTCGGTGGCCACGGCCAGCGTCGGGCTGATCGCCGCCCCGGCCGTCGGCGTCGGCTGCTCCAGGATCAGGGGTGGGACCGTGGCCGTCGGCGAGGCCTGGGCCTGGGCCGTCTGCGTCGCCAGCCGTGGCGGCTCCAGCAACGCCGGCTGGCACCCCACCCCCAGCACCAGCCCCAGGAACAAGCAAAAGATAATACCCCTTGTCACCCCCTCACCCCCTCACCCCCTCTCCCCTGCTCCCTTGCCCCCCTCACCCCCTCTCCCCCTCTATTGAGTTCGTAAATCAGCCGCAGCCCCGTCAACGTCAGCCACGGGTCCACCTGCTCAATCACCGTCGTGTGCTGGCTGATCAGGCTGATCAGCCCGCCCGTGCCGATCACCGTCACCTTGATTGGCCCATACCGCTCCTGCAGCTCGGCCGTAATCCGGCCGACCAGCCCTTCAATCAACCCCACGTAACCAAAGATGAGGCCCGATTGCATGGAGTGAACGGTGTTCCGGCCGATAGCCTGCGGCGGCGCTTCCAGCGCCACCCGGCTCAGTTGGGCCGCCCGGCTGGCCAGGGCCGCCGCCGCCAGCCCCAGCCCCGGGGCAATCGCTACCCCTAGCAATTCGCCCGCCGCCGAGACCACGTCAAAAGTCGTCGCCGTGCCCATGTCCACGATAATACTGGCCCCGGGGTAGAGGTGATAAGCCGCGGCCGCATTGACAATCCGGTCCGCGCCCACTTCGGCCGGGTTCTCAGTCGCCACCTCGATGCCCGTCGGCAGGCCGGCGTGTACCTGCAGCGCCTCCTGTCCCAGGTAATCGCGGCAGACGGCGGCAAAAGTGGCCGTCAGCGGCGGCACCACGCTCGACATGATCGCCCCGTCTACCCGGCCGCCTGCCTGGCCGTCCACTCCCGCTTCGCGTAGCAACGCCTTCAGGTAAACGCCATACTCGTCCACCGTCTGGTCGTGGACCGTGCGCAAGCGCCACTGCCGGGTCCACTCCTGGCCGCTCCACAGACCCAGCGTAATGTTCGTATTCCCAATGTCAATCGCCAGTAACATAGAATCTTCACAAAATTGTAGCCCACATCCCGCCGCCCGGCGAGTGTACCATAGTCCGTGTCAAGTGCTTCCGTGCCAAGTGCCAAGTAGCTTTCCTCACCTGACACCTGACACCTGACACCTGGCACTTGACACCTGCCCCCCTGCCCCTTGTCTCCCCCTCTCCTTGTCCCCCTGTCTTCCCCCTGCTCCCCTGCCCCCTGCCCCCTGCCACTCGCCACTTGCAAACCCGCAGACTCGCCAACTCGCAAACTCGCCCCCTTGCCCTCTGCCCACGTTAGTGTAAACTGTTCCCTGGTAGAAGTTCACAGAGGCAGAAGCCAACCACCATGAAGCAAAATCAATTCGTGTAATTCGTGGCTGTTTTTGAAAGAGTTATGTCCGAGATACCCCTGGTCGAATCTGACGCCCAAAAACTGCGGCGGCGAAACCGGGAACTATCCATCCTCAATACCATCACCGAGGCCCTCAACCGCTCCGTAGACCTCGACCAGGCCCTCCAGGCCGCCCTGGCCCAGGTCGCCGAGCTGCTCAACCTGCACACCGCCTGGGTCTGGCTGCTGCACGAAGAGACCGGCGAATCCTACCTGGCCGCCTCCCAAAATTTGCCGCCGGCCCTGGCCAACAACCCCCGCCGCATGGAAGGCACCTGCTACTGCCTCGACACCTATCGCGACGGCGACCTGGAAGGCGCGGCCAACGTCAACGTCGTTACCTGCAGCCGTCTCAAGTCCCTGGTAGACGGCACCGACGGGCTGCGCTACCACGCCAGCATTCCCCTTTACGCCAACGAGAAGAAGCTCGGCGTCCTCAACGTGGCCAGCTCCGACTGGCGCGAGCTGTCGGCCGACGACTTGCGCCTCCTCCACACCGTCGGCGACCTGCTCAGCATTGCCGTCGAGCGCGCCCGCCTCTTCAACAAGAGCGCCCAACTCGGCGCCGTCCAGGAGCGCAACCGGCTGGCCCGCGAAATTCACGACACCCTGGCCCAAGGCCTCTCGGCCGTCACCCTCCAACTCGAATCGGCCGACGCCCTGCTCGAAGCCGGCCTGGACCCCACCCGCGCCCGCCAGGCCGTCCGCCAGGCCCTCGCCCTGACCCGGGCCAACCTCGAAGAAGCCCGCCGCTCCGTCCTCGACTTGCGCGCCGCCCCCCTGGAGGGCCGCAGCCTGGCCGAGGCGCTGGAGCTGCTGGCTCGCCTGGAAGCTGCCCGTGGCGGCTTTAAAGTCACCGTGGAAGTGACCGGCGGCAGCCGGCCGCTGCCCGTCCGCCTCGAAGCCGGCCTCTACCGCATTGCCCAGGAAGCCCTGGCCAACGTCGTCCAGCACGCCGCCGCCGGCCGCGTCCACGTCCAACTCCTGACGACCCCGGCCGAAATCCGCCTCATCATCGAAGACGACGGCCGCGGCTTCGATCCCAGCCAGGTCGCCCGCCACCGCTATGGCCTGGTCGGGCTAAGCGAGCGAGCCAGGCTCCTCGGCGGCCGTCTCCGTTTGGAAAGCAGCCCCGGCGAAGGCACCCGGCTCGAAGTAACCGTATCCCTGACAGGAACTGAAACAAATGACCACCCTTGATCGCATTGAAATAGCCGGCTTTAAGTCAATTAAGGAAATGGATATAGAGTTGCGACCTCTTAATATCCTGGTCGGAGCGAATGGCGCGGGTAAAAGCAACTTTATTTCGGTTTTTAACCTGGTAAGTCAGATTGTGGCGCGCAGATTACAGTCGTTTGTGGCCCAGTCAGGTGGGGCAAATGCTTTACTGCATTACGGCAGCAAAATAACAGACTCTATTTATGTACAATTACACTTTGGGCAAAATGGCTACATTTTTAAGCTGGCCCCAACCGTCGAAGACAGGCTCTTTTTTGCTGAAGAAACAGTTTGGTTTCATGACCATACTCTCTACGAGAGACCTTACGATGAGCTTCTAGGAGTAGGCAATGAGGAAACAGAACTCGTAGACGACTTTGGAAGAGGCAAGACGCGAATTGGTAGTTACGTATTACAGGCCCTCAAAAGCTGGCGTGTTTATCATTTTCACGACACAAGTGATACTGCTAAAGTCAAGCTCACCGGCGATATAAACGACAATGCTTCCCTGAGAGTGGATGCCGGTAATCTGGCTGCGTTCCTCTATCGCATACAAGAAACGGAGCCGGTCTATTACGACCGGATCGTACAGACGATTCGCCTCGTAGCTCCTTTCTTTGACAATTTTCTTCTTCGCCCCGATCCCCTTAACCCAAATAAGATTCGTCTCGAATGGCGTGAAGTCGGTTCTGACTCTCCCTTTGGCGCTTACGTTCTATCAGATGGTACGTTGCGTTTCATCTGCCTGGCGACACTTCTTTTACAACCGGATGAAACGCTACCCGCTACCATTCTTATTGACGAGCCAGAGCTTGGTCTTCATCCTTACGCGATTACTCTGTTGGCCAGTCTACTGCGTAGCGTCTCGACGAAAAGGCAGGTCATTGTTACCACCCAGTCTGTTACCCTGGTGAACCAGTTTGCGCCTGAGGATATTATTATTGTAGACAGAGAGGAAGGGCGGTCATTATTCACACGGCAATCTTTACCACAGCTACAAGACTGGCTGGATGAATACAGTCTGGGCGAACTATGGGAGAAGAACGTTATTGGAGGGAGACCATAGAGGTGAAGCGGGTTCTAATTCTCGTTGAGGGATTAACTGAGGAAACGTTTGTCAACCGTGTCTTAGCACCCCACTTACGGACCAGAGATGTGGAACCTATCCCAACTTTGGTTAAGACAAAAAGAACAGCCGCCGGGCCGCATTTCAAGGGTGGTCTCAGCTCTTATGGCAAGGTTAAAAACGACGTGGTACGGCTCTTGAATGATAGTGACGCGGCAGTGGTAACAACCATGCTTGATTTTTACGCCTTGCCCAGAGACTTTCCGGGAATGAACACTTTACCCCGTGGAAACTGTTACACCCGTGTTGCCCATCTTGAAAAGTCTTTTGCCCAGGATATTGATCGGCCGGCCTTTTTCCCCTACTTATCACTTCACGAGTTTGAAGCACTGTTGTTTGTTGATGTGGAAAAGATCGCCCTTCAGTTTACCCAGTTGAACAGGTTAAATGAGTTGGTGGCGATTCGACAAGCTTTTAAGTCGCCTGAAGAAATTGATGACAACCCCAAAACAGCGCCATCCAAACGGCTGGAGTCGCTATTCCCCGAGTATAACAAGCCGCTCCATGGAACGCTGATTGCGCTTGAGATTGGCCTGGATGCTATTCGCAAGGAGTGCCGCCATTTTAATACCTGGCTGGCACGACTTGAAGCAGCGGGGGGGAAGTGACAGAAGTAATCCGCATTCTCATCGCCGACGACCACCCCGTCGTCCGGGACGGCCTGGCGGCCGTCCTCAGCACCCAGCCCGACTTCCTCGTCGTCGGCGAGGCCAGCACCGGCCGCGAAGCAGTCCAGCAATTTACCGCCCTCCAGCCCGACGTCGTCTTACTCGACCTGGAAATGCCCGAACTCGACGGGGCGGCCGCCCTGCGCCAGTTGCGCCAGGCCAACCCCGAAGCCCGCGTCATCATCTTCACCGTCTTCGACACCGACGAGCGCATTTTGCAGGCCGTCCAGGCCGGCGCCGCCGGCTACCTCTTGAAAGGCGCCCCGCGCGAGGATATATTCCAGGCCGTCCGCGTCGTCCACGCCGGTGGGTCCCTCCTGCAGCCGGTCGTTGCCTCCAAGCTCCTCCGCCAGGTCAGCGCCCAACGAGAAGAGCCGGCCGGGACCGAGGAACTGACCCCCCGCGAATTAGACGTCCTCCGGCTCCTGGCCCAGGGCCTCCAGAACAAAGAAATTGCCGCCGGCCTCGTCATCAGCGAGCGGACCGTCAAATTCCATGTCAGCTCCATCCTCAGCAAACTCAACGCCGGCAACCGCACCGAAGCCGTCGCCATCGCCGCCCAGCAGGGACTGATTGAACTATAGGAGAGATTGGAGATTAGAGCTTAGAGATTGGCCGGCTGCGCCAGCAACCCACACCATGAATCAAGATTAATTCGTATAATTCGTGTAATTCGTGGCTTTTTTTCAGGAAACCCGTGACCCCGGACGAAGCGACTGAAAGCAGGATCATCCAGGCCGCCGGCGGCCTCCTCTGGCGGCAATCAGCCCAGGGACCAGAACTGGCCCTCGTCCACCGGCCGCGCTACGACGACTGGACCCTCCCCAAAGGAAAAGTAGACGACGGCGAGTCCTGGCCGGCCGCCGCCCTGCGCGAGGTCGCCGAAGAGACCGGCTGCCAGGCCCGCCTGGGCGCCTTTGCCGGCTGCGCCTGTTACAGCCTCGGGGACGCGGCCAAGATCGTCCTTTTCTGGCACATGCACCTCGTCGAACAACACCCCTTTGTCCCCAACGACGAAACCGACGCCCTCCGCTGGCTTCCCCCCGCCGCTGCCGCCGCCCTCCTCTCCTACGACAACGAACGCACCCTACTAAACAAAGTGGCCGCCACAGACTACCTGGAGAACTAACCCTTTGTGCCCGGGATCGCGGGCATCCTGCCCGCCTCCACCCCGGGCAGCCACAGACTGCCTGGAGAACTAACCCTTTGTGCCCTCTCCGTGTGCTCCGTGTCTCCTCCAAGCAATCCTTGATTGCCGCTCTCTGTGTTCCCTTAAGGTGAGCCCATCGGCGTCGTCTCGCGGAAGCCTGGGCTGGTAAAAGCCAACAATAGCGAGCCAATCACGCTGGCAAGCATAGACGCCACGAGAATCGCCAGCTTGGCGGCCGCCTGCATTTCCAGGTCATCGAAGGCAGTGCTGGCGAAAAAGAGGGAAATGGTGAAGCCGATCCCCGCCAGGCAACTGGCGCTGAAAAACTGGCCCCAACCCAGGCCGCCAGGTTTTTCAGCCAGGCCCAGGCGCACGGCCGCCCAGGAGAAGAGACTGATACCGAGTGGTTTGCCCAAGACCAATCCCAGGATAATGCCCAGGCCGGCCGGATTGAGCAGCCCCAGGGTCCCATCGCCCACCAGGGCTACCCCGGCATTAGCCAGGGCAAAGAGCGGCAGAATCAGGTAAGTGGACCAGGGCTGAAGGGCGCGCTCCAGGTGTTGGGCTGGCGATTGCATCCGGTCAGTAATCGTTTCCAGCGTTTGCAGGGTGGCCTGGCGGTGGCCGTCCATAGGAGATTGCCCGGCCGACTGAAGCTCAACCTGATTGAGGAGGGCAACCGTTTGGGCCAGGAGGCCGCGGATATTGGGCGGGCTGCGCGTGGGAATCGTGACCGCCAGCAGCACGCCGGCGATGGACGGGTGGATGCCTGATTGCAAGAAGGCCAGCCACAAGCCGATCCCCAGCAGCCCATAGGGCAAAGCGGAATAGACCCGCGCCCTGTTCAGGCCAAGCAGGGCCAGGAAAATCGTCAGCCCGACCCCCAGGCTGAACCAGGAGATGCCGGCGTTATAGAATAAGGCAATCACCAGCACCGCCCCCAGGTCGTCGGCAATCGCCAGGGCCGTGAAGAACACGCGCAATGCCAGAGGCACGCGCCGGCCGAGCACGGTCAGAATGCCCAGAGTAAAGGCAATGTCGGTCGCCATCGGGATACCCCAGCCGGCCGCGCCAGGGCCGCCGGCGTTGAAAGCGGTGTAGATAGCCGCCGGGAGCACCATGCCTCCTACCGCGCCGGCAATCGGCAGGGCGGCTCGCCTGGGGCTGGCCAACTCGCCCACCGTCACTTCCCGCTTAATCTCCAGGCCGACGACGACGAAGAAAATAACCATCAGGCCATCGTTAACCCATTCCAGCAAATGCCTGGCGAGCGAAAAACGGCCGGCTGAAAACCCCAACGTCATCTCCCAAAGGTGAAAATAGCCATCCGACCACGGTGAGTTGGCCCAGATAAGGGCAACCAGGGTACACAGCAAGAGCACGATGCCGCCGGCCGCGGCCATCGAGGTGAATACCTGGGCCAACAGGCGCACCCGCATGCCCAGGGGTTTTTCCACCGTCTCTAGCAGAGATTCCAGGTCCCAGGCCCCGTCGTAGCGCTCCCCATTCACAAAGAAGGTCGGCGTACCGTTAACGCCGCTGCGGATGCCGCTGCGAAAATCCTCCTCGACTTTGCCGGCGTAGCGATGCTCGGCCAGGTCGCGCCGGAACTGGTCCGCGTCCAGCCCTATATCGGCCGCGTATTGGATCAGGCTGGCCTCGTCCAGCTCGTCATGCTCAAACAAGGCCTCGTGCATCTCCCAAAACTTGCCTTGGGCGCCGGCCGCCTCGGCCGCTTCGGCCGCCAGTTGGGCGTAGGGGTGGACGGTGCTAATCGGCAAATGGCGGTAAACGTATTGCAGCCGGTCGCCGAGCACTTCCTGAAGCTCCCTGACGGTGTGATAGACCTGGCGGCAATAGGGGCATTGGTAGTCCCCATATTCCACCAGGGTAATCGGCGCGCCGGCCGGGCCCTGCGTGTGGTCGCGGTCGCCGACAGGCAGCGTTAATCGGGGTGGCAGGCTGCCATTGCCTTCCATGGACAGGCGAGCGGTCCTTTACCTTTTCATGGACTCCAGCGCCGCCAGAATCCCATCCGCACCGGGGTTCACCTGGCGCGGCGACACGTGCGACCAGCGGACGGTCCCGCCCTCGTCAATGACAAACAAGGCTCGTTGGCTGTCGCCGGACTGCCGGTCGTAGACGCCGTACGTCTGCGCGACCCTTCCCTTTGGGTCACTGTCGGCCAGCAGGGGAAAGGCCAGGCCAAGCTGCCCGGCAAAGTCGTGGTGCGACGCCAGGTCATCTACCGAAATCGCCAGGAGTTGGGCGTCAAACTCGGCAAACAAGGGCAAGGCCTCGTTGTAGAGCGCCAACTGGTTGCTGCATACCGGGCTGCCATCGGCCGGGTAGAAAACGAGGACCACCGGTTGCCCCTTAAAGCCGCTGAGGGAGAGCGTCCGGCCGGTCGTGCCCGGCAGCGAAAAGTCGGGGGCCGGCGTACCCGGCCGGAGGGCGGTCGCAGCGCCGGCCGGCGTGGTTACGTCGTTATTCTGATCTGCTTTTCGGCTAAACCATTTCATGGTCGCTGTTTTGTCACTCCTTTACACAGTCAACGACAGGACCAAAATCCGTTTGCTATACTGACAACGGTCATAATCTGACATTTTCTTCACCTTGTCACCGAGCTAACCTTCGGTTAGCCATCACCTAGTCACCTTGTCAGGTATGACAAGCACTCTCGTGCTGATTGGAACCGCTCATCGAGAAGCCTGCCGCCATCGCTCCCACTGCTGCCTGGCGGGAGCATACCCCAGGCAAAGTGATGTGTCCAGGCGTCCTGTGTCCCTGAACGGTTACAACGCCTGCGAAGTGAAACGATGAACTTCACCGGTGAACTTCATCCCCTCCCCTTGTCACCCCTCTCCCCCTCCCCTTGTCATGTGCTCCGGCCACCTATGACCCTCCCCCTTTTCTCCCCCAGCACCGCCAGGCAACCCTCGGCCGTCTCCTGATAATACACCCCAAGCTTGTTTGACAGGTGACAGACGTTGGTCTATTCTTTGTGCAAACGCTTGTTTTGGCCCCAGAATGCATCGTTCGTGGAGCAACGGCACCGATCCCAGGCCGGTGAAGGTGGTTTTCTCAAGCTCAGCCCAGAGGAGGTGGATGGTTCGAAAAATTTGTAAAACTCACGAGAATTTTCTATGTTTTTCCTAAAAGGGAGAGGAAAGATGTTGCGCAAAAAGAGCATCCAAATTGTTGTCTTACTGTTGTTACTGAGCCTTCTCCTGGTAGCCTGCGGTGGAGCCGGGGAAGAAGGCGTTGGCGAGGAAGAGGCAACGCCAGTTGAACAGGTCGAAACTCCTGAGGAAGCAGCCGAGCCGGCCGGGCCAGGCGAAGTGCAAACCATTACGCTGGTCGCTCGCTGTAAGGCGGCTCCCCCCCATGAAGATGGGCGTTGCAACAACCTGGTGGCGGCCGCCGAAGCCGCTAACCAGGAGCTGGAAGAGATGGGCGACAATCGTCGCATTCAGGTCGAGGCGATTCAAGATAACAAGGACTGGGGCGAATACAAGACTGAGTTTGAGTTGGCTTCCGACGCCGGTGAAGCGCCTGACATCATCGTCTCCGGCCATGAACACATCGGTGACTGGGCTCCAGCCGGGATCATTATTCCCGTTGATGACAGAGTCGGCGAGCACGAGGAGTTTGCCGATATTATTGACTCCTTATGGGACTCGGTGACCTTTGAGGGCCAGCGGTGGGGTATTCCCCAGGATGCCGAGGCCCGGCCGTTGTTCTACAGCAAGACACTCCTGCGTGAGCTGGGCTGGAGCGACGAGGAAATCGAAAGCCTGGATGAGCGCATCGCCAGCGGTGAATTTACCTGGGAAGATATGCTTGACACGGCCGAACAGGCAGTCGAACAGGGTATCGTTCAACCCGGCAATGGCTGGTGGCATCGCCCTGTCAACGGGCCTGACTTCCTCTATTACTACTACGCCGCCGGTGGTGAGATCAGCGGTGAAGGCGACCAGCTCGTCTTTGACAGGGGTGCGGCGTTGCAGGTTTACCAGATCCTTGAAGAGGCGTCTCAGGAGCGGAACATCTTATCCCCGTCTCTGCTCGGATCCGAATGGGCCAACTGGAACACGGCCGTGAGCGACAATCAGGTCCTCTTCTGGTATGGCGGCTCCTGGAACTGGGCCGACTGGGCCGTCAACTATGTAGCCGACCGTGGCGGTGAAGAATTCCTCTTCGAAAACATTGGCTTTGCCCCCATCCCGGCCCTGGAGGCTGGCAAAGGTGAACCGATTACCCTCACCCATCCCCTGGTCTACATGATCAGTTCACAATCTGAACACCCTGACCTGGCCATGCTGCTGATCGCCAAGGCTACTGTCAAGGAATTAAACACCGAGTACGCGGTCGCCAGCGGTCACCTGGGTATTTTGGAATCTCAGGTAGACTATGAACCCTACGTCCAGGCCCAGTTCCTGAGCCAGGTGTTGCCGCTCCTGGAATACACCACCTTCCTGCCCAACAGCCCCTACTGGAGCCAGTGGTCAGAAGCCTACTACCTGGGTATCCAGGCCGTCGAATCGGGTGATTTATCGGCCGAGGAAGCCGTGGACGTGGTCGTTGATCAACTCCAGAATGAACTTGGTGACAGCGTGATCATCAGCGAGTAAGCCGAAGAAGCGAGGGAGAGGGGCATATCCCCTCTTCCTCTTCTAACAACGTCGCTGGGGCGATGCTTATTTGTACAGGGAGGTAGGTCAATGGCTGAAGTGACCGCAGGCCAAAAACCGGTGGTTGTTCGCGCCCCCACCTCGCGCTGGGCACAGCTTCGGGCGACACTAGGGGCCTGGAGTTTTATGAGTCCGGCCGGCATCCTGGTAACCGTATTCTTCTTTATCCCCGTTATCATCCTCTTTGGGGTTAGCCTGACTGACATGTCCAGCAGTAACCTTAGCAACCCTCAGTTTATCGAACTGGGCAACTACACCCGCTTGTTTAACGATACGTTCTTCCCCAAGATTCTCGGTAACACCTTCCGCTACGTCATTCTGACCCTGGGCTTTTTCAACGTCGGACTGGCCCTGGTCCTGGCTTTGCTCACCACCAACATCAATCGCCGGGCGGGCTTTTTCTTTCGCCTCCTGTGGCTGTTGCCCCGCCTCACCCCCTCGGTGGTCTACATTATCATGTGGAAGCGGCTGGCGGCCGCTGAGCCATTTGGCATTATCAACCAGTTGCTCACGCCGCTTGGCGTCGAGCCCCAATTTTGGCTAAATGAGAACCCCTGGCTCTTTATTATTCTGACGAACGGATTTGTCGGCGCCTCTTTCGGCATGATCATCTTTACCTCGGCCATTGAAGCGATTCCGAAGGATTACCTCATGGCCGCCAGGGTAGATGGTGCCTCAACCTTGCAGATCATACGCGACATCACCTTGCCGCTCATCAGGTGGCCACTACTTTTTGTAACCACCTACCAGACGCTTTCCCTGTTGGCCTCCTTTGAGTACATCCTCCTGCTGACCAACGGTGGACCGGGCCTCTACACCACAGAAGTCTGGTCGCTAACCGCCTACCACCGCGCCTTGCAAACCTACTTTGGTAACAACCAGTGGGGCTATGGAGCCGCCTGGGGCTTTATCCTGGTGCTCATTGGCCTCATATTGTCCGCTATTTACCTGCGCGTCTTCAACTTCAACGAGCTGGTGAAAGAACCAAAGATTGACGTGCTGTAGGAGAATTGTCATGGCATCGGTCACGATAGAGACAGAACCCGGCCACAATATTAAACGCTTTTTCAATAGCTCAATCGCCTACATCCTGCTCATCATCAGCATTTTGCCCATCATCCTGGGCTACGCCTGGCTGGTTATCGCCACGTTTTCGCGACGCACGAGAGGCTTGCTACCCATTGATGCCCAGGGCAACATCGGTGGCTGGACGCTGGAGAACTGGAGCTTCTTACGCGATTCGCTTATCTGGCAGGTAACGCTCAACTCCTTCATTATTGCTGTGGCTATGGTTATTGGCGTTGGATCTGTCTCGTCGCTGGCCGGTTACGCCCTGTCCCGAATGAACTTTAGCGGCCGCAAAGCTTTCCTGTCAATGACCCTCATCCTGCACGCCTTCCCGGCCGTTACCCTCCTCATCGCTATCTTCTTCGTGCTGCGCTTCATTTCCGGCATTCCCGGCCTCGGGTCCTATCTCGGCTACAACACAGTTGGCGGCGTCGCCCTGGTAATGATTAGCCTGGACCTGCCCTTAGGTATGTGGCTGATGAAAGGCTTTTTTGACAACATCTCCTGGGACATGGAGCGCGCGGCCCTTATTGACGGCGCATCACGTTTTCGGGTGTGGTGGGAAATCATTCTACCCCAGGTCAGGCCTGGCCTGGCCGCTCTATCCATCTTCACCTTTCTCACCGGCTGGAACGCTTATCTGGTACCGGCAACCTTTACTATCGGCACCCGGGTTTCTAATTTACCGGTGTTCCTCAAGCAGTTCCAGGGCGACACCGCGCCCACCAATTGGAACACGGTAGCCGCGGTTGGCTTGTTCCAGCTCATCCCGGTTGTCATCTTCTTTCTATTGACCCAAGAGCTGCTACTTAATATTTATGCGGGCGGCAGCAAAGGTGGCGCATGATAAACGTAATGGAGATGAACCTTTACCCGGTGGTCTTCCGCAGCGCCGGTGTGTTTGTAAACGGAGTCAACGATGAGGGTTGAACTTGAAAACCTGACCAAACAATGGGGTGACGTCGTCGGCGCCGAACAGATCACGCTCGATATTCAGGACGGTGAATTTGTCGCCTTCCTCGGCCCTTCTGGTTGCGGGAAAACGACGACGCTGCTCATGGTCGCCGGTATCTACAAACCAACAGCAGGTACGATTCGCTTTGACGGCCGCCTGGTGAACCAGGTTCCGCCAAAAGACCGCAACATCGGTATGGTTTTCCAGAGCTACGCCCTCTACCCGCATATGACCGTCTTCCAAAATATCAGCTATCCGCTCAAGCTTAAAAAAGTACCCAAAGGCGAGATACAAAAGCGAGCGCAGCGCGTGGCTGATATGATGGGCATTGGCCAGCTCATGGACCGCAAACCGGCGCAGTTGTCTGGTGGCCAGCAACAACGCGTGGCCCTCGGCCGGGCATTGGTCAAGGAGCCAAGCTTGCTGCTATTTGACGAACCACTCTCCAACCTGGACGCCCGCCTGCGTCTCAGCATGCGTAGCGAAATCAAGCGGCTGCAAATCGAGTTAGGTATCACCTCTATCTACGTCACCCACGATCAGGTCGAGGCCATGACCATGGCTGACCGCATCGCCGTCATGAAAGATGGCAAACTGCAAGCCTTTGCCCCGCCAGAGGAACTATATGACCAGCCGCGCACGCTGTTTATCGCTGGCTTCGTGGGTAACCCGCCCATGAACCTGGCTGAAGTCGAGGTCGTGTCTGGCAATGGCAACTTTTATGCCCGCCGGCCGGGCCTCGAGGTGGTTATACCGGCCGGGCGGAGCCAGGAAGCTGCCCGCCGTGGTAAGGTTGTCATGGGCATCCGGCCAGAGGACATGACCGTCGTCGCTGATAGCGTTGGCGACGACCCGATTGTCGCTGGCGAGGTCTATGTCGTCGAGCCACTCGGTCGTGATATTCTGGTGGATGTACAGGTTGGCGATACCCACTTCCACGTCCTGACCGATCCCCCGCTAGGGCTGAACATTGGTGACCAGGTAAAGCTCAAGTTCGATACGCAAAAAGTCCAATTCTTTGACCTGGCTACCGAGCACTCTCTGCTGTGGTCCTAGCCCATGAACATCATCCTCATCTTGATTGACAGCTTGAATCGTCACTTTTTGTCCGTCTACGGCCCCAGCGAAGTGGCAACGCCGAACCTGGCCGCTTTTGCCCGTCGGGCCTGGCGCTTCGACAACCACTTTGTTGGTAGCCTGCCCTGCATGCCGGCCCGGCGCGAGATTTTCGCCGGCCGCAAAGAGTTGATGTGGCGCATCTGGGGGCCGCTTGAGCACTTCGATGCTCGCCTGCCGCGGCTACTTGAAGCAGCCGGCTATACCACGGCCATCGTGACCGACCATTATCATTACTGGGAGGAAGCAGGTAACGGCTACCTGCAATCCTTTCAGAGCGCCGAGACCGTGCGCGGCCACGAAATTGACTTTTGGCAGCCGCCCATCCCGGCCGGTGCGCCACTCCCCAGGTGGGTGCAAAATATCGAAGCGTGGCGGCCGGGCAGGGGCCGCCAATACTATTCCAACGTCAGAGACTTTAAAACTGAAGAGGACTTCTTCCCCGCCAAAGTTATGACCGGAGCCGCGCGCTGGCTGAGAGAACATGGGCAACAAGCCCCGTTCTTCTTGCAAGTCGAATCTTTTGATGTCCACGAACCCTTTCATGTGCCCGAACCCTATGCCTCCATGTACGGTGACGGCGCCGGATACGACCAGTTTACCGTCTGGCCTCCCTACCAGGATCCCGATCAGCTAGCCAGGTTTATGGCCGTGACAACACCGGCCGAGCTTGGCTTTATTCGGGCTCAGTACGCTGGCAAACTGGCGATGGTAGACCGTTGGTTTGGCGAGTTACTGGAAGCGATGAACCAGCTTGGCCTCTGGGACAACACCTTGATCATGATTACCACCGATCATGGTCATGACCTGGGCGAACGTGGCAAGTTTGGCAAAGAATATCCCCACTTTGACAGCCACGCCAACATCCCCCTGCTCATCTGGCATCCGGCCTATCCGGGTAACGGGCAGGCGATCACGGCTCTCACCTCTACTGTAGACCTGTTTGCAACTATCCTCAATGCTGCCGGTGTTCCTCTGCCCTCCCCTGGCCACAGCCAAAGCTTTCTGTCACTTTTAACCGGCGATGCTACCAATAGCCGGCCGGCGCTGCTGTACGGCACCTTTGGCCAGGGAGTGTGCTGCACGGACGGCGAATGGACGCTTTTTAAGTCGCCAGAACGGGACGAGCCTCTCTATGTCTACTCCTCACTGCTTTTTCAGTCACTACTGGCCAGGGCTGTGGCTGTACCTGTAGACCAGGGTTACTTCATCTCCGGCGTTGATTTTCCGCAATGGCAGGTGCCGATCAAAATCCGGTCGCTCAGCCGTGAGAACTTTCTCTTCCACCGTAGCGACGACCCGGGCCAAACGCAAAACCTGTGGCCGGCCGAGCCAGG